>CAMWRO010000080.1 GCA_947176615.1 uncultured Porphyromonadaceae bacterium | reverse complement strand
TCGCGGGGCCGATGTGTTATCTGTTATTTGTTATCTGTTATTTGTTATTTGCCAACGCTTTGGCAAGCTCGCGCAGGGCGGGGAGGTCGCCGTCGTGCAGGCGGCTGCGGATTGTCACCCGCGGCTCCACGACGGTCATGTCTTTCATCTTGGAAAGCATGTCGGCCATCAGCTTGCCCGCGACAGGAGCCCACGAGCCGTTCTCGACAAGTCCGACAGTGCGACCCCGCATATTCTTCATCTGCAAGTGGTGCAGGAAATCATGCATGGCGGGGAAAAGCGACGCGTCATAGGTCACGCTGCACAGCGCGAGACCGCTCAGGCGGAACGCCTCGGCCACGGCGTAGGAGACATCGTGACGGCACAGGTCCATCAGCACGACATCGCCCGCTCCCTCCTCGCGCAGCATCACGGCAAGTCGCCGGGCCGCCTCGGCCGTACCGCCGTAGACCGACGCGTAGGCCACCAGCACGCCGCGTGTCTCAGGCTCGTAATTGCTCCACTTTTCATAGAGCAGCCAGTAATGGGCGAGATTCTCTTTCAGCACGGGGCCGTGGAGCGGGGCGACGATATTGAACGGCTGTCCCGCCAGCTTTTTCATCACGGCCTTGACATTGCTGCCATATTTCCCGACGATGTTGCAATAGTAGCGTCTCGCCTCGTCATCCCAAGGCTCAGTGGACGACGGCATGGCAAATGTCCCGAAGGCATCGGCCGAAAACAACACACCGTCAGCCTCGTCAAGCGTCATCATCACCTCGGGCCAGTGAACCATCGGCGCGGTGAAAAATTTCAGAGTGGCACGTCCCAGCGACAGCGTGTCGCCATCCTTGACCGTCACCGAGCGGCCCGCGATGTCGGCCCCCTCAAAGAAATTTCCGAGCATTTCGACAGCCTTGGCCGTGGCCACGACTTTCATCCCGGGATAACGATCCAAAACAGCCGCGACACTTCCCGAGTGGTCAGGCTCGACATGCTGCACAATCAGATAATCGGGACTGCGGTCGCCCAATGCCTCGGACAGATTGGCAAGCCAGTCGGAACACCGGCGCACATCGACAGCATCTACAACCGCGACACTTTCATCGTCAATCAGATAAGAATTATAGGAAACACCCTTCACAAGGGGATACTGGCTCTCAAAAAGATCAAGATTGTCATCGTCAACACCGATGAACCTGACATGGGAAGTAACCGATAGCATAGTCTAAGAATTTTGTTGCAAAATTACATAAAAAGGAAAAATATCCGTCCGCAATCAATAAAAAAGTGCGGCACAGATTAGCGGGAGTCACCAAATCTTGATAAAAAACAGGGCGCAATCGGTTTTTCAACAAAGTTTTGCACAATTTTTATATAGGGAAAGGGAGATTTTGCGTAATTTTGCAGACAATTGTAAATAGCACACTACTTAAAGAGTTATGAATATACTTGAACTAAGCGAACAAGAGATAGTGCGTCGCGGAAGTCTTGACGAAATGCGCCGCCGAGGCATCGACCCGTATCCCGCAGCCGAATTTCCCGTAACCGGTTATGCCGACGAAATCAAATCGACATTTGCCGACGATGCCCCGCAGCGCGAAGTGTCTGTGGCAGGACGAATCATGAGCCGCCGCATCATGGGCAAGGCTTCATTCATGGAGCTGCAGGACTCGCGCGGCCGCGTTCAGGTCTACATCTCGCGTGATGACCTGTGTCCCGGCGAAGACAAAGATCTCTACAACGTTGTGTTCAAAAAACTGCTTGACATCGGCGACTTCGTCGGTGTCGAGGGTTATGTGTTCCGCACCCAGACAGGCGAAATATCGGTTCACGCCCGCTCGCTGACCGTACTGAGCAAGTCGTTGCGCCCCCTCCCCATCGTCAAGGTGAAAGAAGGCGTGACCTACGACGCTTTTGACGACCCCGAGCTGCGCTACCGCCGCCGCTATGTCGACCTCGTGGTCAACGACGGCGTGAAGGAGATTTTCATCAAGCGCAACAAAGTCTACAACTCGATGCGCGAATATTTCAACTCGGCAGGCTACATGGAGGTCGAGACCCCCATCCTCCAGTCGATTCCCGGCGGAGCGGCCGCCCGTCCCTTCATCACCCACCACAACGCGCTTGACATCCCGCTCTACCTGCGCATCGCCGACGAGCTTTACCTCAAGCGCCTCATCGTGGGCGGATTTGAAGGAGTCTACGAATTCTCCAAGAACTTCCGCAACGAGGGCATGGACCGCACCCACAACCCCGAGTTCACCTGCATGGAAATCTATGTTTCCTACAAGGACTACAACTGGATGATGGACTTCACCGAGAAAATGCTCGAAAAAATATGCCTCGACGTCAACGGCACCACTCAGGTCAAGGTCGGTGACAACATCATTGACTTCAAGGCCCCCTACAAGCGCGTCACCATGACCGAGGCCATCAAGGAGCACACCGGCATCGACATCACCGGCATGGACGAGGCACAGCTTCGCGACACCGCCCGCTCGCTCGGCATCGAGGTCGACGACACTATGGGCAAGGGAAAACTCATCGACGAGATTTTCGGCGAAAAGTGCGAAGGTCTCTACATCCAGCCCACCTTCATCACCGACTATCCCATCGAGATGTCGCCGCTGACCAAGCGTCACCGCAACAATCCCGAGCTCACCGAGCGTTTCGAGCTGATGGTCAACGGCAAGGAGCTGGCCAACGCCTACTCGGAGCTCAACGACCCCATCGACCAGTATGAACGCTTTGTCGAGCAGATGAAACTCGGCGAGAAAGGCGACGACGAGGCCATGATTATCGATCAGGACTTCATCCGCGCCCTCGAATACGGCATGCCCCCCACATCGGGAATGGGTATCGGAATGGACCGCCTCGTCATGCTCATGACAGGCCAGACAACCATTCAGGAAGTGCTTTTCTTCCCGCAGATGCGCCCCGAAAAGACACAGCGCCGCGACAAAGAGGAAGCATTCACCACCCTCGGCGTACCCGCCGAATGGGTCGCTCCCCTTTACAAGGCCGGTGTCTACACCGTGGAACAGCTCGGCGCAACCGACGCTCCCGGCAAGCTCCATCAGGAACTCTGCGGCATCAACAAGAAATTCAAGCTCGGCTACAAGAACCCGACGGTCGACGAAGTGGCCGCGTGGATTGCCGCCGCGCAAGGATAAGGCCGGTTTTTAACGTTGAAAGGTTGAGGCCGCGCGGTACTTCCACCGAGGCCGCCGGACCTAAACCTTAAACAATAAATGAAGAACCATGAATATGTTCAACAAGATAGCAGTCATGGGCGGAGGCAGCTGGGCGACAGCCCTTGCCAAGCTTCTGCTCAGAAACTGTGACTCTATTATATGGTATATGCGGCGTGACGACCGAATCGAAGATTTCAAGCGTCTGCGCCACAATCCCGCCTATCTGACCGATGTGGAATTTGACATCGACCGCATCGAGTTCACCAGCGACATCAACCATGCGTGCAGCCAAGCCGACACGCTGCTGCTCGTCATGCCCTCTCCCTATTTCAAAACCCACCTCGACAAAATCACTGTCGACATCAGTGACAAATATATCGTCTCGGCAGTCAAGGGAATCGTGCCCGGTGTCAACGAAATCATTTCCGATTACATGATCCACCACTTTGACACCGACCCCTCCAAGATTGTCGTTGTCTCCGGTCCCTGTCATGCCGAGGAAGTCGCCCTCGGACGGCCGAGCTTCCTGACAGTCGGATGCCACGATATTTCCAACGCCGAGCGTTTCAGCGAGAGACTTGCGGGAAAGACCACCCGCACCATCACGTCGAGCGACGTAGAGGGCATCGAGTATGCCGCAGTGCTGAAAAATGTCTACTCCATCGCCGCAGGCATCGTGCACGGCATGAAGGGCGGCGACAATTTTCTGGCAATGCTTGTCTCCAACGCCATCCGCGAGATGGAACGGTTTGTCGACGCCGTGTGTCCCCGCCCCCGTTGCATCTGCGACTCGGTCTACCTCGGCGACCTGCTCGTCACCGCCTACTCCCGTTTCTCGCGCAACCACAACTTCGGCTCCATCATCGGCAAAGGCTACTCCGTCGCCACCGCCCGCATGGAGATGGAACAGACTGCCGAGGGATACTACGGCACCAAGTGCATCCACGAAATAAACAAGCAATATGGCGTGGCGATGCCCATCCTTGATGCCGTCTACGACATCCTTTACCGCCGTGCAAAAGCCGAGCGCGCCATCCGCGCCCTTGGCGAGACTTTCATCTGACAATATTAACTAATATTACTATAATGAAAACAATTTCTGTTGACATTAAAGACGTGTTCTCAACCGTCACCCCCGCCGCAGTTGAAGCCCTTGACAGCAAGGGTGCTGAGGCTCTTGACAAAGTCATGAACGGAACCGGCGAAGGCAGCGACTTCCTCGGCTGGGTAAATCTCCCCACCGACACTACCGATGCCCTCCTCGACGATATCATCGCCACTGCTGACCGTCTCCGTGCAACATGCGACACCGTAGTAGCCATCGGCATCGGCGGCAGCTACCTCGGAGCAAAAGCCGTCATCGAGGCGCTCAGCGACAGCTTCTCGTCACTGCGTCCCGGCGTTCAGGGCGAACCCAAAGTTCTCTTTGCCGGCCAGAACATCGGCGAGGACTACCTCTATGAACTCCAAGACTATCTGAAAGACAAACGTTTCGGCATAATCGTGATTTCCAAGTCGGGAACCACTACCGAACCCGCCATCGCCTTCCGCCTCCTCAAGGAACAGCTTGAACGCCAGCTCGGCAAAGAAGAAGCCCGCAACCGCATCGTAGCCATTACCGACGCCAAGCGCGGCGCCCTGCGCACACTCGCTACCGAGGAAGGCTACAAGACATTCGTGATTGCCGACAATGTCGGCGGCCGTTTCTCGGTTCTCACCCCCGTGGGACTTCTCCCCATCGCCGTTGCCGGATTTGACATCCGCGCCCTCATCGACGGTGCGGTAGAAATGGAAAAGGCCACCGCCACAGCCGATCCCGCTACCAACCCCTCGATGCTCTATGCCGAGACTCGCAACGCACTCTATCAGGCAGGCAAGAAAATCGAAATCCTCGTCAACTACAACCCCAAGCTCCACTTCTTCGGAGAATGGTGGAAACAGCTTTACGGCGAAAGCGAAGGAAAGGACCACAAAGGAATCTTCCCCGCAGCTGTCGACAACTCTACCGACCTCCACTCGATGGGGCAATGGATTCAGGACGGTGAACGCACTATCTTCGAGACAGTCCTTTCAGTCGAGGAATCCCGCTACACCAAGGAAATCCCCGCTGACGAGGCCAACCTTGACGGACTCAACTACATCGCCGGTATGCGCGTAGACCATGTAAACAAGATGGCCGAACTCGGTACCCGCCTCGCCCACGTCGACGGCGGCGTGCCCAACATGCGCGTGACCATCCCCGCGCTGGAAGAAAAATACCTCGGTCAGCTCATCTACTTCTTTGAAAAGGCATGCGGTATCAGCGGATACCTTCTCGAAGTAAACCCCTTCAATCAACCCGGTGTCGAAGCCTACAAGCGCAACATGTTTGCCCTGCTCGAAAAACCCGGTTATGAGAAGGACACCGAGGCAATCAAAGCCCGTCTGGAAAAAAATTAAAAAAATTACGTTAACGGGATAATAAAACAATGTCCCCTTACGTTATACACTCAGAAAACATTTTGTTTTTTATAATAGTTGTTTTATAGATAATTGTGTATTTGAAGCATTAGGATAGTCGTGAGACTGTCCTTTTGTTTTTTATACTTGTTTCATAACCCATGCAATATTCCGATTAAACATAAAAGACCCCGCCTCGTGACAGGCGGGGGATTCAGTTATGACAATGTGTTATCTTCACTCAGGCATAGCCTGATTTTTCACTTTTCATCTTATTCATTTCAACTTGAGCCTGCGAAAGCTGAATTACTTCCGCGGGGTCATTTTTACTACGGCTCCGCCTGCTTTGACAAGCGAGAGGGGGAGGGTGTCGCCGCGCTTGACTGTACGTTTCACGATGCCGTAATGGCGGGGATAAGCCTCGGAATCGTGACTGTCGGCTATGATTTCCACGTCATAAAGGGTATTGGCGGGGAGGAAGTCGAGCGTCACGTTGTAGGTGCGAGCCGAGTCAGAGGTCATTGCGCCGATATACCATTGGTCACCCTTGCGCTTGGCCATGAGGATGTGCTCGCCCACTTCTCCGTCGAGGGGCAGCGTCTCGTCCCATGTCACGGGAACCTGTGTCACGAAACGTTCAATCGCGGGATATTTGGCATACTCTGTCGGCGAGTCGCAGATTGTGGCAATCCACTGGTCGAGAATGACAAAGAGAGCCATCTCCTGTGCTATCGTACCTTGTGACATAGGCGGTGTATTGTCGATGTCCTGAGGCTTGAAAGCGGCATCGGTAGCCTGACGCAACGACCCGGGAGTGAAGTCGGTCGGCCCCACGAGCAGGCGGATGAAGGGGAAGGTACAATGATGGCGCGGCGAGATGGTGCGGTCCCAGAAATTGCACTCCTGACCGCGGTTGGCCTCATAGCCGAGCACGTTGGGGAAAGTCCGGCCGAGGCCCGAGGGTACGGGACAGCCGTGGAACAGCACAAGCATGTTCTCGTCGGCGAGACGGCGCGCGAGCTTCCGCTGCCAGCGCATGGCAATCTGGTCGTTGCGCTCGAAAAAGTCGATTTTGGCACCTGTCACCCCGTAGGCCTTCATCTTCTTGACCCAGTCAAACGGAGCCTCCAGCGGGCAGCTTGCCCATGTCCACACAAAGATTCCCACACCCTTGTCGGCGGCATACCGGCACAGCTCGGCGAGATAGCTCTCTGACCATCCGGCATCGAGCGTCATGTATCTGACACCATGCTCCGCGGCCCAGTCGACATAATATTTATAAAGTTCCAGTGACAGATTTTTGTTGCCGTTAGGGAAATTCACTCCGTCAAGCACGGCCTTGTGCCACCATTCCCATGCGCTCGCGCCCGGCTCGATCCATGATGTGTCGTCGATTTCACACGGGTCGGCAAGAAGATAGACAAGCTCGTTGTTGAGCAGGTCGGCATCGCGGTCCGAGGCAATGACAACGCGCCACGGCAGCGAGCGCTTGCCGCTGATTTTTGCAATATAATCCTCTCTCGTCTCCACAAGGTGCATCGAATAATATCTATTGACTTCGGCAGTGTCGCTGTCAAGCACGGTCTTGGGATAACCGGCCCAGTGACCGCGTATCTTCTCGCCGCCGGCGGGTTGCAGATAAAGTCCGGGGTAATCGTAGACATTGGCCTCGGTTATGGCAACCTTGGTTGTGCCGCCGGGAATTGAGAACAGCGCGGGACTCGTGCTGATCGCACTGTCGGGTATAGCCGCTATGCTCTCATAGATTTCATAGGCGCGCTCAAAGTTGCGATAGGCTTGGTTGATTTCATGCGGCTGACGTTTCTGGTCATATTCGGTCCCTGTGCGCATCTCGCATTGAGGGAAAAAGACTTTTACAGGCTGCCGGCCGAAATCAGCCTCGAAAAGCTCGTTGGTCACGGTCAGTTCGCCGGGATAATTCAATCCCCACTGATAGGCCACACCCTCATTATAGGCGCGGAGTGTCAGTGTATAATCGCCGCCGTCATACACGAGTGTCAACTGGTTATAGTTGTCATCAAGGGTCTTGTTTTTGCCGACCACCACATCGACCGTTCCCTTGTGGGACGACTTCTGAGTCGACGTTATCGAGCCGTTGCCAATCAGGCGGCTGTCATCGGTCTGAATACCGATTACAGAGTTATTAATCACAGTCTTGCCCTTGTAATCAACCGAATAGACAGTGGAACCTTCACCGGCTGTAACTGTCAGTTTATAAGCCTTGTCGGGCGACTTGACAACATAGTTTTCAGCCGCCAGCGGGACAAAAGGCATCAGAATCGCTGACAGCGCGTAAAATAGTTTTTTCATGAGAAATCCGGTAATGAATGGTTAAGTGGTTGTTTAAAAACAACCTCTAAATTCTACGGCAAAATTAGCCATCTCAGCCGTGATGAAAAATGGATATTTTCCTAAAATAAATGGATAATCTTAGGCACCGGGCATCATCTGCTAATATTGGTTAAAAATTGTGCTATTATATATAATTTAAAGGGCAAAATGACTACCAAATCAGACATTCAGTATAGTTTAATAGTTAAAACGTGTTGAAAAATTTGGGTGACGCACTGTTTTGTGCCTACCTTTGCGGCTGTTTCATCGAAAAATCACTCACTTATGAAGAAATTTATGCTGGCTGCAACTGCGGCCGCCACGGTTGCTTTCGGCGCGATGGCCGAGGGCTACCAAGTCAATTCGTTATCAGCAAAACAGATAGGTATGGGCCACACCGGTATTGCCCTGAAACTTGGTTCGGAAAGCATGTTTTTCAACCCTGCCGGAATGGGGTTCATGGACGCGACACTCGACCTGTCGGGTTCAGTGACAGGAATCATGCCCTCTGCTACCGCGACCGTCGACGGCAAGGAATATGAGACCAACAACGACATCAGCACCCCTATGGGTGTTCACGCCGCCTTCTCTATATATGACAATCTGAAAGCCGGAGTGTCGTTCTATACCCCCTACGGCAGCTCCATCAACTGGACCGACAACTGGCCCGGGGCGGTTCTGAACCAGAGTTGCGACCTCAAGGTGTTCACCATCCAACCCACCGTAGCGTGGAAAATCCTCCCCAACTTATCTATAGGTGCCGGAGCGATGATTTCGTGGGGTTCGGTCAATCTGAACAAGGGACTCATCTCGGCCGCTACAGCTGACAAGGCCCTTCCGCTGTTCCAGATGATGTATCCCGCCCTTGCCGGGGCACAGCCTTTCGGCTCCACTACCCCGGCCTCGGTCAACCTCAACGGAAACGCCGAAGTGGCAGTGGGAGTAAACATAGGCGCGATGTGGGACATCAATGAAAAATGGACCGTCGGAGCTTCCTACCGCTCGCAGATGAACATGAAGGTCAAGGCCGGAGAGGCAAAAGTCACCCCCGTCAACGCTGTCGCTCAGGCAATCCTCGGGGATGCCCTCGACCTTATTAACCAGTCCAACTTCAAGGCCCAGATGCCGTGCCCTTGGGTGCTCGGACTCGGAGTGTCCTATAAACCAGTCAAGCCGCTGACCTTGGCCTTTGACGCACGCCTGACCGGCTGGAACGCCTACAAGCAGCTCGATGTCGAGTTCCTATCAGAACAGGCAAGCCAATATGACCAGCATATTAAAAAGGATTATAAAAACTCTTGGTGTTTCTCACTGGGTGCCCAATATGCAGTTACCAACCGTTTGGACGCCCGTCTGGGTATGATGCTTGACACCACCCCTGTCAACGACAACTTTTACAACCCCGAGACCCCCGGCATGACAAAAATCGAACCGACCGCAGGCCTCTCGTTCCGCCCCATCCCGGCCCTGTCGATTGACATAGCTTTCATGTATGTCGCCGGACTCGGCAAAAACGGAGCCTCGTGTGAGTATGTCGACATGATCGGTGGCAAGATGCTCCAGACCGCCGCCGGAATCGACGCTCTCGGCCCCAACGCCTCCCCGGAACAACAGATGGTTTCGGCCACAATCAAGAACATGGGTTTCCAACCCACCGGCAAATTCACCGCCGATTACCGCCTCCACGCCCTGATTCCCTCCATCGGCATCAGCTACCGGTTCTAATAAGTCAGAAGTCAGAGTTATGAGGTTTAATGTGGCCGGTAGCAATCTGACAAGATTGCGTCCTTGAATAGCCGTAGGTTGCGCTTGCGCAACCT
>CAMWRO010000079.1 GCA_947176615.1 uncultured Porphyromonadaceae bacterium | reverse complement strand
TCGCGGGGCGGAATGTGCGGAAAAATTCCATGACAAACATGTCGCCGTTAAGCGGTGCAATCTGCGATTCGAGATATTTCTGAATCACATAAACGGTTACTTCAAACACATGGGGCATCACGCCTTTTGCCATGAGAGTCTTGATACATTCAGTCATGATGGCGCAATAGGCGCGGTCTGAGACCATTAGTCGGGGTTTTTCTTGGATTGTTTTCATCGTGTGTAGTATTTTTTCGCAAAGATACTACATGAAAAACCGCGCTATGGTGCGATAATGTCGCTTTCTTCAATGCATAATTCATAATGCGTAAATATGGCATTTGGCGCAAGCCGCGTGGCTGCGGCTGTATCCGGCCCGGAACAGATGATTTGGCAATTGGTTTGCCGGATTGAAAAAGCCGCTAAAATCTTGATAGTGAGATTTTAGCGGCTTCTATATTGACCACACCAAAGGATGTGATGAAACTCCGAATGACAGGATTTGAGTGCTCGCCGTCCTTTGTAATCCTCCGGGCTGCTGAAGCCTCCCCCGAGGGGGATGAGGCCCGCCATTGGGCGGCTAAGCTTGTCTCGGTATTTCATAAAAATTTGATGAGTTTCCCAATCTACTTTGATGTGGTTGTTTTTTCTTGCCTCTGCAATTTTATAACGCAAAGTTAGTCGATTCGGTTTAAATAACCAAATGTCGTATGTGGTTTTTCCGTTTTTTTTCGGGTGATTGTGTCACTTTTCGGGGTTAAATGCGTCTATATGATTGTGAAACGACTTGTGAAAATTTTTCTAAAAAAGTTTTGCGGTATAAAAATAATGTAATACCTTTGCGGTGTCCTAATATACTAATACGCCAATTTAGAGTATAGAGATGATAATCCAGTTAAAGAACATCAATAAGTCCTATCCGGGTGTGGTTCCGCTGCATGTGCTGAAGGATATTGACCTTACGATTGACCGAGGGGAGCTTGTGTCTATTATGGGGGCATCAGGCTCGGGCAAGTCGACTCTGCTCAATATCCTCGGTATTCTTGACAATTATGACACGGGGGAATATCACCTCGACGGAGTGTTGATCAAGAATCTCAGCGAGAACCGGGCCGCCGACCTGCGCAACTATATGATCGGGTTTGTGTTCCAGTCGTTCAATCTGATCAATTACAAGAACGCGCTTGAAAATGTGGCGCTGCCGCTGTTTTATCGCGGTGTCTCGCGCAAGAAGCGCAACATGCTTGCGATGGAGCAGCTGGAACGCATGGGGATGGCCGACCGTGCCACCCACCTCCCCGGCGAGCTGTCGGGCGGCCAGAAACAGCGTGTGGCAATCGCCCGCGCGCTCATCACCAAGCCGTCGATTATCCTTGCCGACGAGCCGACCGGTGCGCTTGACTCGAAGACATCGCGCGAGGTGATGCAGGTGTTCCGCGATCTGAATGCCGAGGGGATGACGATTGTCATCGTTACCCATGACCCGGGGGTGGGAGAGCAGACCAACCGCGTTATACGAATTGTCGACGGACGCATCGTGAGCTGATATGATGGATCTGATCAACGAAATACTTGCCACGCTGAAGCATAACAAGCTGCGCACCGCGCTGACGGGATTTGCCGTCTCGTGGGGTATCTTCCTGCTGATTGTGCTGCTGAGTGCGGCGCGGGGAGTCATCAATGGCTTTGAGGAGCGCATGGGCCAGCGTGACAACGACCTTATCAAGGTGTGGGGCGGCTGGGCGCAGAAACCCTACAAGGGGTTGAAAGAGGGCCGTCCTGTCATGCTCCGCGACAACGACGAGGAGATATTGCTGGCTCAGAACAGCCGCACGATCAGCAGCGTGACCGCACAGATGTCGAGCGATACCGCCAAGGTCTCTACTTCCAAGGATTATCTGACCGACGGTTACAGCGGCGTGTATCCCGAGTCGCAAAGGGCCGAGAATCTCACGATGGCCTATGGTCGTTTTATCAACGAGCTTGACATGCAGAACCGCCGCCGCGTGGTGGTGCTGAGCAGTCGGTCGGTGCCCATCCTGTTTGAAAAGGAGAATCCTGTCGGTGAGATGGTGACTATAAGCGGGCTGACATTTACCGTTGTCGGGATATACAGTCACGAGCATCGCCGCGAGGTCTATATACCTTTCACGACGGCCAAATCGCTTGCCGGAGGCACTGACAAGGTCAATCAGCTGACTGTCAAACTCAACAATGTCACGACGATGGCGGAAGGGGAGCAGGCCGAGCGCGACATGCGCGCCACCCTCGGCCGTCAGCATGAATTTGACGTCGACGACGAGAGCGCGGTGTGGACATGGAACATGCTGACGAGCTATCTGAGCAACAACATGGCGATGATGGCGCTGGTCTATGCCGTGTGGATAATAGGTGTCCTGACGCTGCTGTCGGGAATCGTCGGGGTTAGCAACATAATGTTTGTTTCAGTGCGCGAGCGCACCCACGAAATCGGCATCCGCCGCGCTATCGGCGCGCGTCCACGCAGCATCCTGACACAGGTGATACTCGAAGGGGTGTCGATAACGACCCTCTTTGGCTACATCGGTATCGTGGCGGGAATGGGTGTCGCCAAGATTATCGGCACACTGACTGCCGGCAGCGGTGTGCTTGTCAACCCGACAATCACATTGACGATGGCGGTCGAGGTTACTGTGGTGCTGATTGTCGCCGGAGCCGTCGCCGGACTCTTTCCCGCAATTAAAGCATTGAAAATCAAACCCGTCGAAGCCTTGCGTGACGAATAAACTGACCAAGCAATGAAAAATCCTGTTTTTGACATAGAAAACTGGCGCGAAATAGGCGCGACACTTGCCCAGAACAAGACGCGCACGTTCATGACGGCGTTTGGTATCTTCTGGGGCACGGCCATTCTCGCCCTGCTCATCGGAGGTTCCAAGGGGTTAAAGAGTTTCATGGCGCGGAATTTTGAGGGGTTTGCCACAAATGTCGCCATCGTGTCGCCGTGGCGCACGACAAAACCCTACAAGGGGTTTAACAAAGGCATGGAGGTGAGTTTCAATACCCGCGACATCGCTATGGTGCGCCGCGCCATTCCCGAGATTGACGCGCTGTCAGTGGTCAACGCTATGGGGGCCTCGGCAAGCTACGGGCAGAAAAGCTCGTCGGCGACGCTGACAGGCGTTGAGAGCGAGTACAGCAAAATTTTCACACCTATTATATATGAGGGACGTTATCTCAACGCGAGTGACGATGCTAACGACCGCAAAATCTGTGTCTTGGGAAAGCGTGTGGCCAACGAGCTTTTCGGGACCGGCAGCGCTGTCGGGAAAGAGATTTCGGTCAACGGCATATATTATAAGGTGGTGGGGGTCGCCGGGCAGACATCGGAAATCTCGATAATGTCTAAAATCGACGACAGTATTCTGATTCCCAACTCGCTGTTGCGCCGCAGCTATAACATGGGCGACGACGTGGGGATGTTTCTGTTCACGATAAAGCAGGGTCACTCTCCGTCGGAATATGAGGGACGTATACGCCGCATTATCGCGTCAAACCATCCCATCGCGCCCGATGACGAAGGGGCGATATGGTTCATGGATGTGTCAGAACAGTTCAAGATGGTCGACAACCTGTTTCTCGGCATCAGCCTGCTCGCCCTCTTTGTGGGTGGAGGCACGCTGCTCTCAGGCATCATCGGCGTGGGCAATATCATGTGGATAATCGTCAGGGAGCGCACTCAGGAGATAGGCATCCGCCGCGCAATCGGAGCCAAGCCGCGCGACATAATCATTCAGATTCTTTCAGAAGGAGTCGTGCTGACGCTCGTGGCCGGAGTGGCCGGAGTCTGTTTCGCAGTGCTGATTCTCGCCGGTGCGCAGATGGCTTTCTCTACTCCCGAGTCGCCGGTGACGTTTCAGCTGACGTTTAGCCAAGCGATGACGATAATGGGCGCCTTTGTGGTTCTCGGTACGGCAGCCGGACTGATTCCGTCGATAAAGGCGATGAAGATAAAACCGATTGAGGCGCTGAATGCCAGATGACAGATAAAAAATAACAGATAGCAAATAACATATTTCAGATAAAAATAACAGATTCAACTATAGGATATGAAAAAGTTCTTCCGCATCTTGCTGTGGGTCATCGTTGCCGCAGTGTTTATCGGGACGTTTGTGTATCTCTACATGAATTCCCGCACCAAGGAAACTGTCTATGAAATCGTCTCGCCATCCAACGGGGATATCGAGCGCACGACTGTCCTGACAGGAAAAATCGAGCCTCGCGACGAAATTGAAATCAAGCCTCAGGTCTCGGGAATTATCTCCGAAATCAATGTCGAGGCCGGTGATCATGTCAACGAGGGGGATGTTATCGCCCGCATCAAGATTATCCCCGACGAGCAGCAGCTTTCATCGGCACTTAGCCGTGTCGAGACCGCGCGGATCGCGCTCAATGACGCCCGGCAGAAAAATGACCGCAACGCCATGCTTTACAGCAAGAAAGTCATCTCGCTTGAAGAATACGAGACTTCGCAGACAACTCTCGCGCAGGCCGAGGCTGAACTGGCGGCCGCCGAGGACACCTATTCGATTGTAAAGGAGGGTGTCTCAAAGACCAACGCCAAGGAGAGCAACACGCTTGTGCGCGCAACCACTACCGGCCTTGTGCTCGATGTGCCGGTAAAGGTGGGCAGCTCGGTAATTCAGGCCAACACGATGAACGACGGCACGACCGTGGCCACCGTTGCCGACATGAACAACCTTATTTTCAAGGGAAAAGTCGACGAGACCGAGGTGGGACTCCTGTCAGTGGGACAACCGATGGAAATCGCTATCGGCGCGCTTCCCGATCAGGTTCTCTCGGCCGTAATCGAGTATATCGCGCCAAAGGGAACAGAACTGAACGGTGCCAACACGTTTGAAATCAAGGCCGCTGTCAATGTTCCGTCGACAGGTCAGCTGCGAGCCGGTTACAGTGCCAACGCGACCGTGACGCTCAACAAGGCCGACGGTGTGATGACCGTTCCCGAGAGTGTTCTTGAATTTGCGGGTGACAGCACGTTTGTCTACGTTCTGACCGACTCGGTCCCCAAGCAGAAGTTTGAACGCCGTGCCGTCACGACCGGCACCTCTGACGGAATCTCGATTCAGGTGACAGGCGGTATCGACCCGACAGCACGTCTTCGCGGTGCCGAGGTGAAGGGGGAGTAGTTTAAAGTTTAGGGTTTAAGGTTTAGATTTTAGTTATGAAATTCAGAATATTAGCGGCAGTAGCGGTAGCGGCGATGACGTCGCTTGCCGCAGTTGCTCAGAAACCGGCGTGGACGCTTGACAGCTGCATCGCCTATGCTGTCGACCACAATCTCAACGTGCGTTCCGGCATGATACGTCAGGCCGGTGGCGAGCTTGACATCATCGAGGCTAAAGACCGTTTCCTTCCCACCGTCAGTGCCGGTGCAGGGCAGAACTGGGACTTCGGGCGCGGTCTCACGTCAGAAAACACCTATGCCAACCGCAACACGTCGATGTCAAGTTTCAACGGAAATCTTTCGCTCCCGATTTTCCAAGGACTCAGCGCGATAAGGCAGCTGAAATATGCCCGTGAGAATCTGAGGCAGCTTGTCGAGGAAACCGAGGCGGCCAAGGATGACGTGACGCTGAATGTAATTGCCCAGTATCTGCAGGTGCTTTACAGCAAAGAGTTGCACGATGTGGCGGTCGAGCAGGTCAGGCTGTCCAAGGTCGAACTTGAACGTCAGGAGGTGCTTCTTGAGCAAGGAAAGATTCCCGAGCTCGACGTGGTTCAGTCACGGGCGCAGGTGGCCAAGGACGAGTTGACCGTGGTCACATCTCAGAATGACTGGCAACTTGCGCTTGTAGACCTCGCGCGCCTGCTTGAACTGGATGATATAGAGGGGTTTGACATCGCTCCGATAGCCGAAGGTGATGAGCGGGGAATATTTTCGCCCGACGAGGTGTATTCCAACGCAATGACCTCCAATCACTCCATCCTTGCCGCCCGGCAGGGCATCGTGGTTGCCGACAAGGCCATCGACGTGGCCCGCAGCGGCTATCTTCCGCGACTGAATTTTTCGGCAGGCCTCGGCAGCAGCTATTACAAAGTCAGCGGATTGGACAACGCAAGTTTCTCGCGACAGATGCGCGACAATTTCAGCAAGTCGCTCGGATTCAGCCTGTCAGTGCCTATATTTGACGCATTTTCCACCCGCAACCAGATTCGCCGCGCCAAGGTGCAGCGCGTCACAGCCGAGCTTGAACTGGAACAGCGCCGGTCGGCACTTTACAAGGAAATCAGGCAGGCTTATTATCAGGCGGTCGCCGCCGAGCGCAAGTTCAGTGCGAGCACCGTCGCGACCGAGGCCACGCAGGCCGCGCTCGATGCCGTGACCGAGAAGTTTAATTACGGCAAAGCCAATGCCACGGAGTTTGAACAGGCCAAGAGCGAGTATGTGAAATCCCGGGCCGAGCTTGTTCAGGCCAAGTATGAGATGATACTCCGAAATCGCATCTTGGCCTTCTATAATTGCCGGCAAGGGCACATTTAACATCTTTTAGCATTGGATTTTGTAATAAAGTTGTAACTTTGTGTGCTATACAGCAATGCTGTAAAACACAAAAAGCAACATGATTAAAAGCGCAATAGAACAAGTTATCACAGAGGATTTGGCTGATCTCTGGTCAATTCTTAACGGAGACGAAAAGCGACGCGTAATCGACAACTTTGTTATCCACAAGTTTAAGAAGAACCAGATTATCTATGCCGAAAAAGACGAGCCGGAGTTCCTGTGGACTTTGCTGACAGGCAGTGTCAAGAAATACAAGGACGGAGTAGGGGGCCGAGTGCAGATACTGCGGCTCATCAAGCCCGTGCAGTATTTCGGGTATCGCGCCTACTTTGCCGGCGAGCCTTATGTTTCCAGCGCGGCTACTCTTGAACCGTCGACACTCGGAACGCTCCCGATGGCGTTTGTCGCCGATATGATACGCCACAACGAGCGTCTGGCGATGTTTTTCATCCATGAGCTTTCCCGTAACCTCGGCAGCAGCGACACCAAGATTGTCAATCTGACTCAGAAACATATCCGAGGCCGTCTTGCCGAGGCGTTGATTGTGTTGCTTGAAAATTACGGGTATGAGGAGGATGGCATGACGCTCGCCATCTACATGGGGCGCGAAGACCTCGCCAATCTATCCAATATGACGACCTCCAACGCTATCCGCACCCTCTCCAATTTCGTCTCGGAGAAAGTCATCATCGTCGATGGCCGCAAGATAAAAATTGTCAACGAGCCCATGCTCCGCAAGATATCGAAATTCGGTTAACCTGTTAACCACCGATTGAACAAACCGCCGGGCGCAGAGTCAACTCTGCGCCCGGCGGCGGTTTTATCTGTTATCTGCAATTTCTTATCTGTTATCTGTTATTTTTTATTTTTTATTTTTTATTTGTTATTTGTTATCTGTTCTTCGCCACGACGAAGTCAAAGATGTCGAGCAGCACCTGAGTTTCCTTGCCTTGAGGGAGGGTGGCGAGGATAGCGGCAGCCTCGTCGCGCAGACGGTTCATCGTCGCATAGGCATACTCGATGCCTCCGGCGGCTTTGGCATAGGCTATCAGTGTCGCAATCTCGTTTTCGTCAAGTTGCTCGCGTCGTGAAAGCTCGACCATTTTCTCGCGGTCGGGGTGGTTGGCGCGCGTCAGTGCATAGAGCAACGGCAGCGTCACTTTTCCTTCGCGAAGGTCGTTGCCGGTGGGTTTACCGACGGCCGAATCGTCGTAGTAGTCAAAAATATCGTCCTTGATCTGGAAACAGAGGCCGAACATCTCGGCAAACCGCCGCATTTTGTCGAGTCGGTCATCATCGACACCGACCGCATAACACCCCATCTCGACGCATGACACGAAAAGCGACGCCGTCTTGTGGGAAATGATTTCAAAATAGGCCTTCTCGTCGAGACGGTGGAAACGGGCGTTGTAAATCTGGTCCATTTCGCCCACCGAAAGCAGTTTGCCGAGGCGGCCGAGAGTGTCTATAATCGGGAGGCTGCGGGTCTCGACAGCCTGCCGGAGGGCCGTCGAAGTGAAAAAGTCACCGACGAGGACGGCGATATGGTTGTCCCACACACGGTTTATCGTCTCGTGTCCGTGGCGCATACCCGAGTCGTCAATCACGTCGTCGTGAATCAGCGACGCATTGTGGAGCATCTCCACCGAGGCCGCCGCCGCGATAACGTTATCGTTGATTTTGTCAAAAATGCGGGCGGTAAGGATAACAAACATCGGCCTGAGCTGCTTCCCTTTATGGGTCAGATAGCCGCGTATCACCTGATTCATCATGTCGTTGGATGACTCAAGAGCGGCGGCGATGCGCTTGTTAAGGGCATCCAGCTCGGGGGCAATTGTGCTGCGTATGGCTTCGATACTTGTCATAATCAAGGTGCAAAATTAATAAAAAACTTGTGATAATTCCAATGACCGCTTTAAAATCTTCGCATAAATAGCGCGGAAAGGTGGGTTATTGGCAGCTTTTTATTAACTTTGTGTCATGGCATCAAGCGAAATACACCTCATAGCATTGAAACTCGTGAAATATAGTGACCGGCAGTCGATTCTGACAGCCTACTCGCTTGAGGCGGGGTGTGTCTC
Organism: uncultured Porphyromonadaceae bacterium; assembly: GCA_947176615.1. Taxonomy (GTDB): domain Bacteria; phylum Bacteroidota; class Bacteroidia; order Bacteroidales; family Muribaculaceae; genus Duncaniella. The sequence goes on along the minus strand of CAMWRO010000079.1, from coordinate 1,170 downwards.
TTTTGCAATCCAGATGGGGGTGGGGAAAGCTGCCTCGCGGACGCGGGCGTTGACGATGCCGTTAAGCATTCTGACCGCCGTGGCCGACGTGGAGGGAAAGCGTGAAATACCGCCGTTGCGCAATCCTGTTCCGTCGCCGCCGTTGTGTGGCGTCAACTCGTCGCCTCTGAAGCAGATGATAGCGATGTTTGTGGCCGAGTTGCTGTCGGTGCTGCTTAAAGAAAGCCAGCCTGACGAGGCGATGTTCCGGTTCTTGGTCTCGTCGATACAGGTTCTTGACCGGGCCGAAGGGCGCGGAATAGCCAATTTTCCGGTGGCATTTCTTTATAATCTTGCCCGTCAGGCGGGCATTGAGCCTGACAGGTCGACTTATCGCGCCGGGCGTGTGTTTGACATGCGCGACGGGTTGTGGCGCGACACCGTCCCGGTGGCCCGTCATGATTATCTCGGGACCGAGGAGTCACGCGTGGCCGCTACCGTGTCACGCATTACGATGGAGAATATGGGCAAGTTTGAATTTTCACGAGCAGAGCGCAACCGCGCGCTTGACCTGATGCTTGAATATTACACAATGCACTACGTCTCGCTCCGAAACCTGAAGTCACTGGATGTACTCCGCAGTTTCGTCTGAATCCTTTTCCTCGGCTTTGATAGCCTGCAGCGCCCGGCGTTGGCGGCGGTGTATCGAAATCCTGTTGATATAGAACCCCGTCAGGGATACGGCGGTCACCATGATGGCGACTGCGAGCAATTCGAGCAGATTGTTTTCAAGCATCTGGAGTGTCATTTTTGGAGGTTGTCGTTTAATATGTTGTATAACATCGTTATGGGGATAATGGTTTGATGGACGGGGTGAATTGTGTGTGTCTGACAAATTTTATAATTCGCTAACTTATTTATTGGTAAAAAATGCTTATCTTTGCATCGAAAGATGAAAATTAACTTTTTATCTTTCGGCCTTGTCTTAGTCTAAACGATTTTGTTTATGGATATTTGGATTGTCTATGATTCACTTATTTTATTTTTTTGACCCTGTGAGTGTTAAAATATAGTTAAATTTTGATTGAGATTTGGTGGGTATAGAAAAAACACCTACCTTTGCACTCACAAAACGAAAACATCGCGGGGTGGAGCAGTGGTAGCTCGTTGGGCTCATAACCCAAAGGTCGC
>CAMWRO010000078.1 GCA_947176615.1 uncultured Porphyromonadaceae bacterium | reverse complement strand
CGTCATAAGTTTACACCAGACAGAAAAAACATAAAAAAAAACACATAACAGCTAACAAATAGCGGTGGCGGGAGTGGGACGTTTTTTTCGTAGCTATTTTTGTTAAAGGCGCGGGGGAAGGGGCCGGAATGTCGCGGATTAGTTGTATCTTTGTGGTTATAATTGAATTATTGACCAATCATGAAATATTTTCTGTTTGTAATATCTTTATTGGCGGGTGTGCTTGCGATGAACGGTGCGCACCCTGTTGAGGGGTTGCTTGAACGTGTGCAGCCGGGGGCGTCGACACGGTTTGTGCTGAAGGAGACCGGCGGCGACAAGGATTTCTTTGAAATCGGTTCGGTCAACGGCAAGCCGTCGATTACGGGCAACAATGCGGTAAACGTCGCTGCGGGCGTGAACTGGTATCTGAAATATTACGCGGGCATCCATCTGTCGTGGAACTGCATGACGGCCGAGCTGCCCGATGTGTTGCCGCTGCCGTCGAAAACGGAGCGGCACGAGACCACGGCCCACTGGCGTTACTATCTCAACTATTGCACTCATTCCTACTCGATGGCGTTCTGGGACTGGAAACGGTGGGAGCGCGAAATCGACTGGATGGCGTTGCACGGCATCAATATGCCGCTTGCTATGACGGGAATGGACGTGGTGTGGCGAAACACGCTGCAACGACTCGGCTATCAGCCAGCCGAAATAGACGAGTTTGTCGCCGGTCCCGGTTTTCAGGCATGGTGGCTGATGAACAATCTCGAAGGGTGGGGCGGACCCAATTCTCCCGAATGGTATGCGAGTCGCGAGAAACTGCAGAAACAGATACTCGGACGCATGAAAGAATATGGGATGTCGCCCGTGTTGCCCGGCTACTCGGGAATGCTGCCTCATGACGCGGGGGAACGCCTCGGGGTGAAAGTGTCGGGCGAAGGGGTGTGGAACGGTTTTGTGCGTCCCGTGTTCCTGAAATCCGACGACCCGAAATTCGGAGAGATAGCCTCGGCCTATTATGACGAACTGACTCGCCTCTACGGGCCGGCTGATTTTTACAGCATGGATCCGTTTCACGAGGGAGGAAGCCTCGAAGGGGTCGACCTGTGCGAGGCGGGCGGAATCATCGCCTCGGCAATGAAACGTGCCAATCCCCGTGCCGTGTGGGTGATACAGGGATGGCGCGAGAACCCTCGGCGCGCGTTGCTCGACGGGGTTAATCCCGGCGACCTTATGGTCCTTGACCTTGCGTCGGAAATCCGTCCGCAGTGGGGCGACCCTGAATCCCCCGCACCCGAGAAACGCCCCGAGGGATATGCGCCTCATCAGTGGCTTTACTGTATGTTGCTGAACTTCGGCGGCAACGTGGGCCTGCACGGACGCATGGACTATCTTATCGATGAATATTACAAGGCTAAATCGTCGCCCCACGGAAAGAGAATGACAGGCATCGGCCTGACGATGGAGGGTATCGAGAACAACCCGGTAATGTATGAGCTCATGAGCGAGCTGATGTGGCGCTCTGAAAAGTTCAGTAAAGAGGATTGGCTGAAAAGCTATGTCGAGGCGCGTTACGGAGCTTTTGACAAGGCTGTATATGACTCGTGGGTCATGCTTGCCAACTCGATTTATAACTGTCCTCCCGGCAATCTTCAGCAGGGCACGAGCGAATCAGTGTTCTGTGCCCGTCCCTCGACCGATGTTTATCAGGTGTCGAGCTGGAGCCGCATGAAACATTATTATGAGCCGGAAGATGTCATCAATGCCGCGCGGATATTCATCATGTCGGCCGACAGGTTCCGTGACAACGAGAACTACCGGTATGACTTGGTCGATATCGTGCGTCAGGCAATGGCCGAGAAAGGTCGGATGACCTATCGCGAGATGACCGACGCGCTCAGCGCGGGGGACGAACTCCGTTTTGCCGACTGCTCTGAGCGGTTCCTCGGCCTTATCGAGGGACAGAATGCGTTGCTGTCGACCCGGCCTGAGTTCAAGGTGGGAAAATGGATAGCCGATGCCCGCAGTCTGGGAGTGTCGCCGAGCGAAAAGGACCAAATGGAATGGAACGCGCGCCTGTTGATTTCCACATGGGGCCCCCGTGTGGCCAGCGAGGATGGCGGATTGCGCGACTATGCCCACCGCGAGTGGGCGGGAGTGCTCAGAGACCTTTATCTCACCCGTTGGACTACATGGATTCGCGCCAAGAGGGCCGAGCTGGCAGGCGAAAAGAGCGAGCCGATTGATTTTTACGACATGGATGAAAAATGGGTGAAATCGCGCAACCCCTATCCGGCCGATTCAGAAGGTGATGCCGTCGAAGTGGCACTGCAAGTCATGAACCGTCACATCGGGCGATGAAGAAGATAGACCACGAAACAGTCCAGCGCATCCTTGACGCGGCCGACATCGTCGAGGTTGTGAGTGACTTCGTGTCGCTGAAACGGCGCGGAGCCAACTACATCGGTCTGTGCCCGTTTCACAACGAGCGCACCCCGTCGTTCTCGGTGTCGAAGTCCAAGGGAATCTGCAAGTGCTTCAGTTGCGGAAAGGGTGGCAGTGCCGTGAATTTCATCATGGAGCACGAGCAGCTGTCGTTTCAGGAGGCACTGCGTTATCTTGCGCGGAAATACAACATCGAAATCCGTGAGCAGGAGATGACGCAAGAGGAAATCGAGCAGCAGAGCGAGCGGGAAAACATGCTTGCCGTCAACGATTTCGCCATGCGGCATTTTGAGAAAAACCTGACTGAGACGCAAGACGGCCGTGACATAGGGTTGTCCTATTTCCGCTATCGCGGCATTGACGACAAGATGATTGAGAAATTTCATCTCGGTTATGCCCTCGAAGCGAGTGACAACCTGTATAATGAGGCAGTGCGCCGCGGTTACAGTGAGAAATACCTGACCGAGACGGGCCTTTGCGCCCGCACCGAGCGCGGGCGCATCTATGACCGCTTTCGCGGGCGCGTCATATATCCGGTCTTTACCCTGTCGGGAAAAGTGGTGGCTTTCGGAGGCCGCACACTGAAAACCGACAAGTCGGTGGCAAAATATGTCAATTCGCCCGAATCGGTCATCTACAGCAAGCGCCGCGAGCTCTACGGCATGTATCAGGCCAAGCAGGCGATTGTAAAAGTCGACAAATGCATTCTCGTCGAGGGCTACATGGATGTCATCTCGATGCATCAGGCCGGAGTGTGCAACGTCGTTGCCTCGTCGGGCACGTCGCTGACTCAGGAGCAGATACGCCTAATCCACCGCTTTACATCCAATGTGACCGTTATCTATGACAGCGACCCGGCGGGAATCAAGGCATCGCTCCGAGGCATCGACATGCTGCTTGCCGAGGGACTGAACATCAAAGTGCTGTCGCTGCCCGACGGAGACGACCCCGATTCTTTTGCCCAGTCCCACAGTTCGACCGAGGTGGAGGAATATATCAAGGCGCATGAGACCGATTTTATCCGATTCAAGACCCGTATTCTTCTTGAGGGAGTCGAGAACGACCCCATAAAACGGTCGCAGGTCATTACTGACATCGTGAAGTCAATCTCGGTCATTCCCGACGAAATCACACGCAACGTCTACATTCAGGAGTGTTCGCGCATGATGGAGATGGACGAGAAGGTGTTGCAGCGCGAGGTTGCCAAGCACTTTGCCGAGTATCTCAAAAAGCAGAAAGAACAGCAGCAGCGCGAGCGCGAAATCAGCAATCTGCCTCCCGACCGGCGTCAGGCGGCACGCGACATGGATGAGCAGCAGCGTCTTGCCGACGAGGCTGCCGCCGATGCCGAAGCCGCAGCCGCAGCAAGGAGCGCGCAGCCTGTAGCGGCGCAGGCCGAGGTTCATCCCGCTGACCGCGTCAACGCGAAATTCCTGCGGCCCTATGAGTTGGGGGTGCTGAAATTCGCGCTCAAATACGGAATGCAGTTTTTCTGTGACCTTGTTGACGGGGACGGAAACACAACCCCGGTCACCGTCATCGACTATATCAACAATGACCTGACTGCCGACGATATTTCGTTTTCCAATCCCGACGTGGCGCGTGTGTTCAACGAGGCGTTGCGACTGAGTCGTGCCGACTGGGAAGAAGACCTCGCGCGACACCTCGAAGTGTTGCAGCAGAAACGCGCCGGGGAATATGCCGCCGGTGTGGAGGAGATACGCAAGTCGGCATCAGACCTCGGGTCAATCAACGCGATGGAGAAAGCGCTTCAGGAAACGGTCGACAACAATTATCAGGACAGAATAACCGAATATTCGGCGGGGTATCTCGCCCACATAATGTGTTCCTCGCCCGACGAGGAGGTGCGCCGCATCACGACCGAGCTTGTGATTGAGAAATATACCATCAGCCGCATCCACACCAAGTATGCCCGCATCGAGACCGAGCAGGACCGGCTCATGGACCTCGTGCCGCGCAAGATATTCGAGCTGAAGGACGCAATCCTGTGGACGCGGCTGACCGACCTGCGCAAGCATCTCGCATCGGTGGGCAGTGCTGACTATGACACTGTCATCGGCCTGATGAGGCAGATACAGGAAATCGAGGCAACCCGCAAGGAACTCGCCAAATACCTTGGCGACCGCGTGATTGCACCGAGAAAGTGAAAAGACTTATGTGTTTTACCTATAAAATAACGACTTCTCAAAACAGGACGGGGGTTGCGAAAGGCGCAACCCCCGTCTTATAGGTGGGGATGAGGAATTGACAATTTCGGCTGTCGCGGTTGTCAGTTTACAATCATCTTGCGGCCATTGACGATGTAGATTCCGGCAGGCAGCGCGTCAACGTCGGCCTGAGTGGCATTGCGGCGAATGCAGATTCCTTGGAGGTTGTAAATAAGAAATGTATCTTTTTCAGTGTCGATTATTAAATCATTGATGGCCGTTATGGTGTCTTTTACCGTAACATTGCAGGTGGCAGAAATTCCGGAGCCATCTCGAATTGTAGCAGTGACAATAGCCGAACCCGGAGAGTGTGCGATAACCATGCCGTCATTCACCTCGGCAATTGTTTCGTCTGAAGATTCCCACTCAATAGGAGTGCTGGTGAAATATTCAGGTGATGTTTTAGCGGTCAGTTCAAATACATCTCTTTTGTTTAAAATGATTTCCTCGGGGGTAAGTGAAATGCTTTTAAAAATCGGGTAAGAATCAACTTTAAATGACTGTTTTAGATTTGAGGAACTTTCTACAAAGAAAATGCTGTGTCCTTCCTGTTTTGTAAAGTCATCCGAAATATTAAATCTACATTCTTCATTATTAAAGTATATGCCGGGGCTAGGAAAGGAATATTCAGGATTTGAAGACCATGCATAAAAGTAGTCCGCTGCATCTTCAGGTGAAAACTCTACAAGAATATCTATTGGATGCGCATGTACATAGTTTAATAAATCGTCTTCCGTCAAAACCTCGTATTTACCGTTACGATATACTTTCAGGGTCATGGTTTCCGCCCTATTGTTGCCTTCGACTATCTTGCCGAACTTTGACCATAAACCAGTGTGATTGGCATAATTAGACAGAGCTCCGACGGGTACTGACAGAATGAGTCCATCCGGCGTAAAAAATCCCTCATCGAATGCCAAAGGATCTATTTTGAAAGGTTCTGGATTATGGACAATTATTTTCCGAAGCAGCACATTCCACGCCAAAGCATTTGCGCTAATATTCGTCACATTTTTCGGAATATCAAGTTCTTTTAGTGACCGGAGATTGGAAAGCGCATTATCACCTATGCCTTGCAGATTATCAGGTAACACGAGCTGCTGAATAAAACCATGATCAGATAAGGCATATTCAGGTAGAATATTAGTCAAGATGCCATCCTCGTCATAAACAGATACGTTTGCCAAATCAAGTTTCTTTAGATATAAAACACGTTCATCCGTTGATCTAAGAAATTCAAAATCAGAGGTGTTAAGGTTGCCTGAGATTGTCAATCCAATTATAGGCTTATCTGAACTCAAAATGTCAGATAATGTGCCCGGGGTCTCAATATCAACTTTAAGATTATCCTCGCAATCCTCCATCGGAATAAAATGAGCAGATATCGTATAGTGATTATTTGAAATAGGAATCGAGCCACCTATTCCATTTCTGTTTTGATAAAATGTGTATATATATGTATTGATGTCTCGGCCATATTTTTCATTGTCAAGTTCCAAAATAACGATACCCGCTTTATCAGTATAAATCATGACATCAAGAAAAGTCCCTTTGAGCATCTTGACCGGAACCGTGTTTATATCATAATAGTTTCTTTCAGTTCCGTGAGATAATATCACATTCAAATCTTCATCCAAATGCCAAATCAATGAGGCTGTGGGTGCATTATATCCTATTGCTTTGATTACAGAGGGGGCTTCTATTGTTCCTCTGATGATTTTCCATGATTCTGACATGTCATCGGGACGAGCCACAATAGCAAGGCGGTCGTTTTCTGCAATTTCCGAATGAAAACGAATTTTATTTTCTATCATGACGACCGGGTAAAAGACATCTTCAGGTGTCTGAATAAAGTTAACACGATCTTCTGCAATTTCCTTAATATTGTTAGACTCGTCAATCAAGGCAAAACTATATCTAATGTCGGATTTAATGTTAAGTGTGTTGTATGTTACTGTAAAACATTCATCTGTTAAGATATTGTCACAGTCCATGCTTAAACCACCTCCTGAGCGCAGACAGCTGACATCTACCCCGTAACCCGCATCCATATAGGCGTAGTCGGAATAATCAATGCTTTGGGAATCAGATGGTTTTAACCCTATGATAATGCCATTGTAATTGGAGAAATCTCTTGAATCAGGAATTAAAGAATCAAGAGCATAAAATCCGTTTGCTACACCATCCCAACCCCAGTTTACATGTAACATGGAATTGTTGTCGTAACCATCAAAAATAAAACAGTGTGTTGTTGAATCACTTGTTCCAAAACTAATCACGGGACGACCATTGTTAAGTTCTGTTCTTATATACGAGAAGTATTCGTCATCAGTAAAGTTGCTTCTGGAAATTAGTTGGCAATCTCCGTCATAATCAAATTCGGAATAGAAAAAATGAGGAATTGGTCCGACATAGGCTGAACTTTCATTAATCCCATAAGTAGTGTGTATTTTCTTTCCTATATCATGCATAAGGAGAGCTATTTCATTCTCATCTTCGGCCTCATTTGAAATTTTATTCCAATTATAGGATTTGGGCCAGTTGTGGTATTTCATGAGGATTGCCATAGCGGTGGCGACGCAGCCGGTGGGGGTGCGGACTCCGTCGACTTCCGGACAGAGGGCATTGTAGGGTGCACCCTGCCCCCATTCGGCGGTAGGGAGAATGACAGCGTCGTCGGAGGATTCGGCCTTAACCGGTGTTTTCCACGAGGAGTGGGGAGGGGTGTCGGCGGGGATGGCATCGATATAGTCGGCATATCGGTTTAGGAGGTCGGCGAGCTGTGGGGGGATGTTGCCGTAGTCAAAACTGCCTGTAGAGGAATAGCCTATGACGCATCTTGTGCGGTCGTCGCCCGAAATGATGACGAAACCTTGGTCATCGCTGGCATTAAAGATGTAGAATGGTGCGGTCTCTGCGGACTCCCGGGTGGGAACCATGCGCATTTTTGACTGAGACGGCTTTTGCATAGCAGGCAGGGAATTAAAGAATTCCGATGCAATCGAGGCCGCATAGCTCTCTGAGATTTGTCGGCTGTGAGCAATCATGGCCGTCGACAGGAACAATAGCAAAAATAGTTTTTTCATGATAATAGGGTGTGCCTCGGTCATCCTCTCGTCGGCTATATAATAAGTAGGTTTAAAACAAGAAAAGCGTAGGAATCTGTATCTGTCACCGTCCTACGCTCAGAGGCTTCTCGCATTGCCCTTTAGAAGTTGGACGGCAACGAAGAAGCCCTACGCTTGTATATGCAATCAGAGCGTCCGGCAGTATTTTATAGGGGAAACACTGTGCCGGATGCAGGATAATTACATATCCGCAGGCATCTACCGTTGCTTAATCCTTGACTTCTAAATGAAATTTTGCGAGATTTAGAGCGTTGAAATTTGCCCGATTTGAGCGGTTTTTGAGCGGTTTTAACCCCGATTCCCACACGGAAACGACTGGAGTAAGAACCAATTTTAAGAACCGATGAGCCAAGAATTTTTAGCCGAGCGCAAATTTCATTTCAATTTGCGAAAGCCAAAAGGAAAAAAGCCGACCCCGATTTACTTTGTTGTAACAATCGGGAGAAAGCAATATAAGTTAGCGACAAGTGTAAAGGTTTATCCCGAACAATGGGATAACGCTCTGCAAGTGGCAATAGAGAGCAACACTATTTCAAGACTGGATAATAAGAATAATAGGTTAGCCAATGAGAGATTAGAGCAAGTAAAAACCTACTATTCGGAATTTATTGATTACCTTTGCAGTCAAGAAGATACCCCGACCGATTTAATAGGGGTGTTAAAGTCTTTTATCTACAAAGATATGGCAAAGAAAAATCCGATAGATATAAACGTAGTTAGAACAATACAAGAGGCTTTTAACTACTATTATACCAATATATCCCAAGTAAAGGATAGCACACTAAACCAGTGCGAAAAGAACCTAAAGCGGTTTATCCAATATGTAGGGGAAAAGCACCTAACAAATAGTGTTGAGGTGTTTAGCCAAGTGGGATTAAATGAATATAAAGCCTATTTAATAGACCTTATGAACAAAAAGGGAGAAATAGGCAAAAAGCACATTAACGCCCTATGCCAACTTATAGAGCGTTTAATAAATAACGTCTTAGTCGTAAATAACGAATATCAAAAATATAGTTTTGCTCCAGTTAAATACGTCAAGATAGAGGATAAACGCCAACAAGATGAGATAAGGAGATTTCCCCTATTTACTGATGAGATACAAGCAATAAAGGATTGCAAGACACTTACCGAGAAAGAGCAGGAATATAGAACTATATTCTTACTCCAATGTGCAAGCGGTCAAAGAGTAAGCGATATTTTACAAGTGCTTAGGGGTAATTATGAGGAAAAAGACGGAGTTATTACCCTGCAAACAATTAAAAAAGGTACTTACTCGCAAATATATCTTACTGATGAGATAAAGGGATATTTGCAGGAGATAGAGCAAATAAAGTTAGTCAATATAGACAACTTTAACGACCAAGATTATAATAACGCTATAAGGAATGTTTGCCAAAAAGCGAGATTAAATAGAGCTATCAAGTGGAAAGATAGCAGAGGTAAAGACCACACTAACCAATTATGGGAGGTAGTAGTTAGCCATTGCGCCCGACACACTTTTGCAACTAATAAAGTTAAAGAGGGTGTGCCGTGCGATACTATTTGCTTAATGACAGGACACGCCGATGATAGAATGATTAAAGAGGTTTACGCCAATCTTACAAAAGAGGATAAGAGAGAGAAAGTAAAAACCTACTTTGATAAATCGGAAAGAACTGGAGAGCAGGAAAAGCAGGATAACACCGACACAAAACAAGCAGATGTATTTAACGAAATATTTGCTATCCCCGAACTCTATTTGTTAAAGGATATGCAAGCAAGTGGAGTTAACATATACGACCAACCCGAAATAAAAGTTATCTACTCAAAATTGAGCGATGTCAAACTATTGCCTAAAGCAATAGAGCAGTTAAAAGGAAATTGCCCCGATATAGATAACGAAATAGCACAACTAATTTGGGAGATTTGTAGAGCCAACTACGAAACAAAAGCCTATAATATTTTCCAATATAAGTGTAAAAAGTTAGGCATATTCAACGGAAACCCTATCCCCGAAGATGAGTTAGGCTATATATGGGATAACGAAAATAAAGACCTGCAAGAGAATTGGCA
>CAMWRO010000077.1 GCA_947176615.1 uncultured Porphyromonadaceae bacterium | reverse complement strand
CGCACCTATCAGCCGAGTCAGGGGTTTGCCGCCAGCGACTGCTGGATGGGCAACTGGATCGGCAGCGTGTGGACCGGAAACCGCCAGAAGATGGCTATCGAGATGTTCTCGCAGCAGCTTGACGCCGACGGACAACCCATCGGCATCGGCCTGTCGATGTGGCGCGTCAACCTCGGCGCGGGCAGCTATGAGCAAGGCGACAAGTCGGGCATCAACACCGTCAACCGCCGTGCAGAAAGCTACCTCGGTTCCGACGGGAAATATGACTGGAGCAAATGCGAGGGCCAGCGCTACTTCATGGAGCAGGCCAAGCAGATGGGTGTCGAGAAATTCGTGCTGTTCTCCAATTCTCCTCTCGTGCAGTATACCTACAACGGTCAAGGACGTTCTGACCGCGGCGGTTACTCCAACCTCAAGAGCGAGCACTACGGCGACTTCGCCGGTTATCTCGCCGATGTCGCCGCCCACTTCGTAGGCGAAGGCTACAACGTGACCCACATCTCCCCCTACAACGAGCCTCAGTACAACTGGGAGGGCCGCGATCAGGAGGGTTCAGGCTGGACCAACTTTGAACAGGCCAAAATGGTGCGCGAGCTTGATGCCGCCCTCACCGCCCGCAGCCTCAACGTCGACATCCTCCCCGGCGAGGCGGCAAGCTACGAGTATCTCTACAAGACTTCGGGCGACCCCAACCGCTCCAACATCCTTTCGGCCTACTTCACCCCCGGCTCGCAGTCCTATATCGGCGACCTCCCCCATGTGAAGAACATCGTGGGCGCCCACAGCTACTGGACCGACGGCACATGGGAAGGAATGCGCAGCGTCCGCAGCACTATGGCATCGGCGGCAGCTGCCCGCAATGTCGAGGTGTGGCAGACCGAGTGGTCAATGCTCGGCGACGGCTATTCGACCAACGAGTTTGCCGGTTTTGACAACTGCACCGAGCTTGACATCGCCCTCTACATGTCCAAGGTCATCCACAACGACCTCACCGAGGGCAACGTGACCTCTTGGAGCTACTGGACCGCTATGGATGTTCCCCACTATGGCCACATGAACCGTTTCCTCCTCCTGTCGCTGACACCCGCAGGTGGCGAATGGGGCGACATCTGGGCAGGTACCGGCACCTATTACCCGACATCCACCCTGTGGGTCCTCGGCAATTACAGCCGCTTTATCCGTCCCGGCTACCGCCGCATCGACCTCGACATGTATGACTCGCGCAGTTTCTTCGCGTCGGCCTACATCGCCCCCGATTCCAAGCGCATCGTGGCTGTCTACACCAACCTCTCCCGCAAGCCTGTCGTCCTGACCGAGACCCGCGAAGGCTGGCCCGGCGAACCCACCGCCATCACCACCTACACCACCTCGGCCTCCAAGAACCTCAAAAACATGACCGTGGCTCCCGGCGAACCCGTCACTCTCGACGCGCAGGCGGTCACCACCGTCGTCTACGACTTCTAAAGTTCATTTTCCGATAAAACAGGAGGCCGTTGCAGCATGTCGCTGCAACGGCCTCCTGTTTTATGATGTGGTTTGTCCCGGCGGCGCGATTTATCGCGCCATGCCGGCCGGTTATTCCAGATCCTTGGGGATGGCGACAATCTTCAGGTCGACACCACGGATGAAGCTGACGATGTTGTCGCGGTATTCCGACGGCTCAACGTCGGCCTCGATGCGGCGCAGGGCGTTGAATACCGATGTGCCGGTCTGGTAAACGTGGCGGTAGCACTTGGCCACATCGTCAATCTGCTCGTCGGTATAGCCATGCTTGCGCATCACGACGGCGTTGACACCGAAATAGGCTGTCGGGTTGTGGGCCATGATGCAGAACGGGGGCACGTTTCCGCCGATGCGGCAGCCGCCCTTTACAAGCACCCAGTCACCCACGCGGCATCCCTCGTGGACAACTGCGGCCGACGAGAGAATGGAGCATTTCCCAATCTCGACATCGCCGGCGATAGACACATTGTTGCCGATGACACACTGACCGACTATGCGGGAGTCGTGACCCACATGGGAATTGGCCATTACAAACGAGTCAGGGCCGATAAACGTGCCTCTCTCGGTCATGAAACCGCGGTTGACGATGACGTTCTCGCGGATGACGGTATTGTCGCCGATTTCGCAGCGGCTCGGCTCGCCGTGCCAGCGGAAATCCTGCGGGTCGGCACCGACGATGGCGCCCTGATATATGCGGCATTTGTTGCCTATCTTAGTGCCACGGCACACCGAGGCAAACGACATAATGACACAGCCGTCGCCAATCTCGACATCCTTGTCGATACAGGCAAAGGGATAGATGGTGACATCGCGGCCAATCTTGGCCTCGGGGTCGATGTGGGCTAATGGACTAATCATAATTCAATTGTGTTTTTTTGGTTCTACTTAGGTCGAGGGGGTTTAGGTCTGAGTTTAAGGTTTAGGCTAAAGGACAGACACAACTATTATCTAAACCTTAGACCTAAACCTTAAACAGCCTTAACGTCCGCCGCCGAGCGACTGGTAGAGGTTGATGACGGCGCGTGAGGCTGTCAGCGAACTGTTAATCTGCGAAGTCTGCGCGGCAAGAAGGTTCTGCTGGGCGGTAAGGACTTCAAGATAGGTCGAAGTACCCAAAGTTAGCAATTCTTGGGTATATTCCACAGACTTTTCGAGATTTTCCACCTGTTTTACGAGAAGATTCTGCTTTTCAACCGCTTTTTCATACACGGTCATGGCCTCAGACACCTCGGCGGCCGCGCTCATGAGCGAGTATTCAAAGTTGTTGAGCGCCTGCTGCTGTGTAGCCTTGGCGGCTTCGAGGCGGGCAATGTTGGCACCGCGCGAGAACAGCGGGGCGGTCAGCTGTCCGGCAAGCTGGATGAACCAGTCGCCCGGATTGGAGACAAACGAGCCGAGCAGGTTGGTGAACCCGCCGTTGGCGGTGATGTTGAGCGAGGGATAGAACGCAGCGCGGGCCGATGCGGTCGAGTAGAACGCCACGGCAAGATTTTGCTCGGCGGCGCGCACGTCGGGACGGGCGGCAAGCTCCTGCATCGGGATGGCCGCGCGGAACATCTCGGGCGCGGTCAGTGTCGAAGTCGGGGCGACGGCCCAATGCTGCGGCATGGTGTTGAGCAGCAGCGACATCGAGTTCTGCGCGCCGTGGAGCGACACTTCAAGGTCAGTTATCGACGCGAGGATGCTGTAGTACTGAGCGGTGCTCTGAACCACGGCGGCCTCGTTGAGGCGTCCGGCGAGCTTGAGGTTCTTCATTACCTCGATACTCTCGCTCCACACCTTGGCGGTCTCGCGTGACAGGGCGAGCTGGCTTTCGAGAGCGGCAATGGTATAGTAGCACGATGCTACGCCGCCGATAATCTGCGAGCGCACCGCCTGCTCGTAAGCCTCGCTCTGAAGCAGCGCGGCCTTGGCTCCGCGCTTGGAGTTGAGCAGCTTGCCAAAGAGGTCGACCTCCCAGCTCACCGACATGGGCAACTGATAGGTCCAGTTGAAGTCGTTTCCGGCATAAGATGCACCCGCGCCGTTGGGAGCGAGGGCCACCGAGGGGAGATAGCTGAGTTTCGCGCCTTTGAGCTGGGCCTGCGCCATCTTCACGTTAAGACGGGCGTTGTTCAGGTCCTTGTTGTTGGCAAGCGCGGTGTTGATAAGGTCGGCAAGCGCGGGGTCGGTAAACACCTGCTGCCATTGCAGATTGCCGAATGCCATCGAGTCGGGACGCTCTTTGAGAGCCTGTGCATACTCCTTGACGAGCTGCGAGTCCACGTCCTCGGCCTTGTATTTCTTGTAAATCCCGCAGCCGCTGAGCGCGGTAACGCTCAGTGAGGCTGCAAGAAGAAGTGATATTTTAGTTGATTTCATTATGTTAAACCTTTAACTTAAACCTTAAACCGGTATATTAACGGGAATACTGCTCGATTTCGCTCTCGATGCCTTCGTTGTCAGTGTCAACCCACTTCAACGGCTTGATCTTTTCCTGAATTGTCTGGAAAATCACAAAGAGGGCGGGAACGACGAGTACCTGAAGAATCATACCGATCAACATACCGCCGACCGAGCCTGCGCCGAGCGACTTGTTACCGTTGGCACCTACGCCGTGGGCGAGCATCATGGGCAACAGACCGATGATGAGCGCGAGCGAGGTCATCAGGATGGGTCGCAGACGGGCAGCCGCTCCGTCGATGGCAGCGTTGACAATCGACATGCCGGTGCGGCGGCGGTCAACGGCAAATTCGACGATAAGGATGGCGTTCTTGGCGAGAAGACCGATAAGCATGATGAGCGCAATCTGCAGATACACGTTGTTGCTGATGCCGAAAATCGAGGCGAAGATAAACGAGCCCATCAGGCCAAACGGTATCGAGAGGATAACGGCCCACGGGAGGATGTAGCTCTCATACTGTGCCGACAGAAGGAGGTAGACAAAGAGCAGACACAGGCCGAAAATGATGGCGGTTGCATTGGCCGACGACCCTTGTTCCTCACGCGACATGCCCGAGAACTCGAATCCGTAACCCTGAGGAAGCGTCTCGGCGGCCACGCGGTTGATGGCGGCGATAGCGTCACCCGACGAGTATCCGGGGGCGGGCTGGCCGGTAACCGAAATCGACTGGAACATGTTGAAACGGTTGAGAAGGTCGGGGCCATAGACACGTTTCAGTGTCACATAGTTGGCCAGCGACGCCATCTCGTTGCCGTTGCGGATCTTGATTGAGTTCAGCGTCTCGGGCGACACGCGCGACTCGGGAGTCGCCTGCATCATCACGCGGTAGAGCTTGCCGAAACGGTTGAAGTTGGACACATACATACCGCCGTAATATCCCTGAAGTGTAGAGAGGATGGTCTGCGGCGATATTCCGGCCTGCTTGGCCTTGGCCGCATCGATATCGACAAGATACTGAGGGAACGTGGGGTTAAAGGTGGTATAGGCCATCTGAATCTCGGGCTGCTGGTTAAGCGCGCCGAGGAAACCCATGACGATGCTGTAGAACTTGTTGATGTCGCCGCCGGTCTTGTCCTGCATCTCGATATTGAAACCGTTGGTGACACCATAACCTGAAATCATCGGGGGCGCGAAGAACATCACGCGGCCGTCCTTGATGTTCATGGCCGAGAGGCCGTAGAGTTGCTTGATTATATTGTCGGCGCTCTCCTCCTTGGATCGTTCCGACCAATTTTTCAGCTTGATAATGAAGGTACCGTAGGTAGCGCCCTGACCGGCCACAAAGCTATAGCCGTCAATCATGGTGCGGGCCTGCACGGCGGGAATCTGACCGATAATCGAGTCAAGTTTCTGAAGGGTCGCGCCTGTGCGCTCCTGCGATGTGGCCGGGGGCATGTCGACAACGGCAAAGATTGTACCGGTATCTTCGTTGGGGACCATTGCGGTCGGGGTTATCGACATCAGCCACACGAGAATCGCGATGGCAGCCGCCACAAAGACAAGAGAGAGAGCCTTGGCCTTGATAAAGAACTTGGTAAATCCTTTATAGCTGCCGAGCAGCGCGTTATAGACTTTCTCAAACGCCTCGTGAAACTCGGGACGGAAAATGCCGATGAGGGCGAGAAGCGCCACGACGACAGCCGCCGAGCTGAGAAGCACGTTCTCAAACGAGAACCATCCGAGCACCATGAAGGTAATGGTGGCAATGAGGAGCAACAGTGTCACGACAGGCGGAATGTGGAATCCGACAGCCTTCTTGTAGCGGGCCTTGAGCGTGGCACCGGCCTCGCTATAGGCAGTCGCCATGCGCTCCTTGAGGGTTGTCTTGTCGCCGTGGGGTTTAAGGAACACCGCGCAGAGTGCCGGCGACAGAGTAAGCGCGTTGACAGCCGAGAAGAAAATGGCGATTGCCATTGTCAGACCAAACTGACGGTAGAACACACCGCTCGTGCCGGGCATGAACGACACGGGGATAAACACGAGCATCATGACGAGCGTAATCGAGATAAGCGCGCCGGCAATCTCGTTCATAGCGTCGATAGAGGCGCGGCGGGCGCTGTGATAACCGGCGTCGAGCTTGGCATGCACCGCCTCGACGACCACAATCGCGTCATCGACCACAATCGCAATCGCAAGCACGAGTGCCGAGAGGGTGATGAGGTTGACCGAGAACCCGATAAGGTTCATGACAAAGAACGTACCGATCAACGCCACAGGGATGGCGATTGAGGGGATGAGTGTCGAGCGGAAATCCTGAAGGAACAGGTAAACCACGATGAACACGAGGATAAACGCCTCGATAAGTGTCTTGATTACCTCGTGGATTGAAGCGTCGAGGAACTCGTTGTTGTTAAGGGGCACCGAGATTGCAAGTCCTTCGGGAAGCTCTTTTTCGGCATCGGCAAGGAATGCAAGGATGTTGTTGATAATCTCGGTCGCGTTAGAACCCGGGGTCTGGAAAATAATTGCCGAGGTAGCGGTGTGGCCATCCAGTTTGTTATGGAAGCCGTAAGTCACACGTCCCAGTTCAATCTCGGCCACATCCTTGAGATAGAGGACATCACCGTTGGACGAAGCTCTGACGACGATGTTTTCAAATTCCTCGGGGGTTACAAGGCGGCCCTTGTACTTCATGATATACTGGAAAGTCTGGTCACCCTGCTCGCCGAAAGCACCCGGGGCGGCCTCGATATTCTGCTCGGAAAGCGCGGCAGCGATGTCAGACGGCATCAGGTTGTACTGGGCCATGACGTCGGGCTTGAGCCAGATACGCATCGAGTAGTCGGCACCCATCACCATCGCGTCGCCCACACCGGAGATACGCTGAATCTGGGGCACGATGTTGATTTTCATGTAGTTTTCGATGAACTCCTCGTTGTAACGGTCGTCGGGCGAATAAAGCACGGCGCAGAGAAGCATTGAGGTCTGACGTTTCTGCGTGATGACACCCACTTTGGTAACCTCGGCGGGAAGCATACCCTGAGCCTTGGCCACACGGTTCTGCACGTCGACGGCGGCCATGTCGGGGTCATATCCCTGCTTGAAGTACACGTTGATGGTCGCGCTGCCGGTGTTGGTGGCGGTAGAGGTCATGTACTGCATATCCTGCGCACCGTTTATCTGCTCCTCAAGAGGCGCGATTACCGAGTTGAGCACGGCTTGGGCATTGGCGCCGGTATAAGTCGTCGTGACCGAGATGGTGGGCGGTGCGATGTCGGGGAACTGCTGGACCGGCAGAGAGACGAGTCCGATAAAGCCCAGCAACACGATGAAAATCGAGATTACGGTCGACAGCACCGGGCGGTTAATAAATGTATCAAGTTTCATTTTATAATGATCGTGATGTAATTGAACTGAAAAATAAAGTCTTTAAAAATCACTAAAGTCTAAATGTTAAAGACCTTAATTCTGCTGAGCGGCGGGAGCAGCTGCGCCGGCTTCCTTGGGACGGATTACGATGCCGTCCTTGACAGTGGTGCCGACACCCTCGACAGCGATGCGGTCACCCGGTTTGAGACCCGAGTTGACGACGAAGTTCAGGCCGTCGTTCATGTCGGTCACGGTGACATAGGTCGAGACAACCTTGTTGGAATCGTTCACCACATATACATAGCGGCGGTCCTGAAGCTCGTAGGTAGCCTTCTGGGGAATCGTCATGACGCTGTCAGTGACGGTGGGAATGACGATAGAGCCGGTCGAGCCGCTGCGGAGCACACCGCTGGGGTTGGCGAAAAGGGCGCGCACGTTGGAAGCGCCTGTACCCGCGCCGATTACGCCCGAAACGGTAGCGACCTTGCCTTTCTGGCCGTAGAGCGAGCCGTCGGCCATGCGCAGTTCCACCTCGGGCATCGAGGCGATGGCGGCGTTGAGTGTGCGCTCGCCGTTACCGACGAGATTGAGCACGTCGCGCTCGGTCAGCGAGAAGTAGGCATAAACCTGAGAATTGTCGCTGACGGTGGTCAACGGCACTGCCGACGAGGGGGACGCGAGCGAGCCTTCGCGGTTGGGAATCGAGCCGATTACGCCGTCGCTCGGGGCGGTGACGGTGGTATAGGCGAGGTTTTTCTGCGCTGTGACAAGCGCGGCATTGGCCTGAGCGAGCTGAGCCTTGGCCTGCTGGAGCGAGTTGTCGGCCATCTGCCACTCATACTCGCTGATGATGTTCTTGTCAAGAAGTTTTTTCTTGTTGTCGGCGGTCAGCTGCGCTGTCGACACGGCTGTCTGGGCGACGTTGACTGAGGCGCGGGCCTGATCTACGGCAGCCTGATACTGCACTTGGTCAAGGGTGAAAAGAACCTGACCCTTGCGCACCTGCTGTCCCTCGTCGACATGTACCTTGGTGATGAATCCTGTGACCTGAGGACGGATATCGATATCGGTTTTACCCTTGATGGTTGCGGGATAAGTGTTGTCGATGCGGGTCGAACCCTGACTGACTGTCATAGTGGCGATTTCGGGGGCCGGAGCCTGCTGCTGAGCCTGTTGTGACGAGCACGAAGTCATCACGGCGGCTACACATGCCACGATTGCAGCCGATGCTGTTAACGCGTTGATTCTCATTTTCTTTGTCTTTACTTTATCTTATTTACCTTATTAATAATCAATGATATGACGCCCCTCGGCGGGGCAGGATAGCTGAAACATCAAGAGCAGTCCCGACTCGCGCGCCGGAACTATTCTACTATTTTTAAACACACAAAGTTACTGCCTCTTAAATGAATAAAAGAATTTTTGACGATAAAAAAATATAAAAACAGGCCATTCTGCCTGTTTTGTTCCCAAAATGACCAATTTTCACCTGACATTATTGCCAATCGGCTCTCGGGCATCCATCCCACGGGCAAAACCACTCGCCATTAGGCTTTTTCGATACAGCGGTTTTGCAATTTGACTTTTTTTGTCTACATTTGTGTTCTCATCCCTAAAAAGACACCTGATATGGATTTTGCCAAGAACAGTTTCAAAATTTTCAGCGACACGACCGCGCTGTATCACAAAACCGACGATGTTGACGCAGTTGTCGCCAACCCATATCCCGAAGGCACCATCGAGGCCACCCTCCACGCCAAGAACTGGATTGACGCAGTGCAGTGGCACCTTGAGGACATCATCCGCGACCCCGATATCGACCCCGTGGCCGCCCTTGCCCTCAAGCGGCGCATCGACAGCTCCAATCAGGACCGCACCGACATGGTGGAGGAAATCGACACCTATTTCCGCGAGAAATTCTCAGGCGTCACTCCGGCGCCCGACGCGACCATCAACACCGAGAGTCCCGCGTGGGCCCTCGACCGCCTGTCGATTCTCGCTCTGAAAATATACCACATGGCCCGTGAGGCCGAGCGCACCGACGCCTCCCCCGAGCACATCGCGCGCTGTCAGGCCAAGCTCGACGTGCTGCTCGAGCAGGAGAAAGACCTCACCGCCGCCATCGACCAACTGCTTGACGACATCGCCGCCGGGCGCAAATACATGAAGGTTTACCGCCAGATGAAGATGTACAACGACCCGGCTACCAACCCGGTTCTTTATGGCAACAAAAAATCCTGACATCGACACCCGTTTCCGGCCCGCGAGGGTGCTGATTACCCGTTTCTCGGCAATCGGCGACGTGGCCATGACAATCCCGGTGGTCTACAGCGTGGCGCGCAGCAACCCCGAGGTAAAATTTGTCATGGTGACGCGCCCCTCTATGGCCACAATGTTTCTCAACCCGCCCGACAACCTGACGGTTCGCGGCATCGACTTCGCGTCGCCCCGCTACAAAGGGCTGACGGGACTCCACAGGCTGTATCGCGAACTGCGGCGGGAATATGACTTCGATGCCGTGGCCGACCTTCACGACGTGCTCCGCACGATGGCCCTCGACGCGATGGCATGGCTCAACCGCATCCCCGTGTCGCGCATCAATAAGGAACGCTCGCGCAAGCGCGCCCTCACGCGACGCCACAACAAGATAATGCTCCCTCTCATCTCGCAGCGCGCCCGATACCGCGAGGTGTTCCACCGTCTCGGCCTCGCCGTCGAGGAACGGTTCCGCTCGCTGTTTGGCGACGGGAAAGGAAATCCCGCCGACTTTGCCTCAATCACCGCTCCCAAGACCGGCACGGACAGATGGGTGGGAATCGCCCCCTTTGCCAAGCACAAGGGGAAAATCTACCCCACCGAGCTGATGGAGAAAGTCGTGGCCGCACTGGCCGCCAAGGACGACGTGAAAATCTTCCTTTTCGGAGGCGGCGACCACGAGCG
Organism: uncultured Porphyromonadaceae bacterium; assembly: GCA_947176615.1. Taxonomy (GTDB): domain Bacteria; phylum Bacteroidota; class Bacteroidia; order Bacteroidales; family Muribaculaceae; genus Duncaniella. The sequence goes on along the minus strand of CAMWRO010000077.1, from coordinate 38 downwards.
CGAGATATTTGCCGGATGGGCGGCGCGCTATCCCGGGG
>CAMWRO010000076.1 GCA_947176615.1 uncultured Porphyromonadaceae bacterium | reverse complement strand
ATACAGTACTATTATAGATTGGGTTATTAATTTGCTATGGTTTAGACCAAATTTCACATTATCCGACAAAATTACGACAAATTCGGAAAAATGGCAATAATTTTTTAGTCAATAAATGTGAATTGGGGAGAGGTGAGCAGGGTTTAAGGTTCGGGTTTAAGGCTTATGTAAGGGTTTGAGTCAGTCTGAATCCATTATCTGACACTCACTTAAAACTTTAGGGGTTAAGGCTTTGCAAAGCCTTAACCCCTAACATTTTAAACTCTTATTTGGAAACCTTGGCCTCTACCCAGCGGCGTGCGTTGATGAATGCATCGATCCACGGGGTGACTTCGTCGCGGCGGGTAGCGGGATAGTAACCACACTGCCACGGGAATATTGCGCGTTCAAGGTGGGGCATCATTGCCAAGTGGCGGCCGTCGGCCGAAGCGATGCCGGCTACCGAGGCTTTGGAGCCGTTGGGGTTGCCGGGGTAGGCCGAGTAGTTGTATTTGGCAACGACGTTGTAGCTGTCCATCGACATGGGGAGGTTGAATTTGCCTTCTCCGTGTGCGACCCAGATGCCGAGTTTGCTGCCTGCAAGCGAGCCGAGCATCACCGAGTTGTTGCGCGGGATGGTCACGCCGAGGAACTGTGATTCAAACTTGTGGCTGACGTTGTGTTCCATGCGGGTCTTGCGCGGATGCTCGGGATTGATGAGTCCGAGTTCAATCATGAGCTGGCAACCGTTGCAGATACCGAGCGAGAGGGTGTCCTCGCGGTCATAGAAACGCTTGAGCGCGGCCTTGGCATTGTCGTTCCACAGGAAGCCGCTTGCCCAGCCTTTGGCCGAGCCGAGCACGTCGCTGTTGGAGAAACCGCCGCAGAACACAATCATGTTTACATCGTCGAGGGTCTCGCGGCCGCTCATGAGGTCGGTCATATGCACGTCTTTCACGTCAAATCCGGCAAGATAGAGCGAGTAGGCCATTTCGCGGTCGCCGTTCACTCCCTTTTCGCGGATGATGGCGGCCTTGACGCGGTCGCCGTGGCCGTCGCGGCGCAGGGCTATGCCGCGCGATGCGAGTTTGCCGTCAAATCCTGAGGGCATGCGGTAACGGATAGGCTGGCTCTTGTAGTTCTCGAAACGTGCGAGCGCACATGCCTCGCCGCTCTGAACGGCATCCATGAGGTAGCTGGTGCGGAACCACACGTCGCGCAGCGCGTCGATGTCAAGAACGGTGGCCGAGCCGTTGTGGCTGACAGTCAGGGTGCGGCCTTCGGCTGTCTTTCCGAGGCGGATGAACTTGACGCCGGCCTTGGCGAGCATATCTTCCACACGTTCTGCCTTCTTGGCGTCGGCTTGGACGACGAGGGCGGGGTTCTCGGCAAAGAGAATCTTGACGAGGTCGGTCTCGCCGGCTGCCGCAAAGCCTTCGGTCGAAATCTCGATACCGCCGTCGGTATTGGCAAACGCCATTTCGAGCAGGGTGGTCACCAGACCGCCGCCTGACACGTCGTGGCCTGCAAGAAGCATGTTTTTCTTGACAAGTTTCTGCACGGTGTCAAATGTCTTGACAAACTGTGCCGGATCTGTGACTGTCGGGGCCTCGGCTCCGAGTCGGTTAAGCGACTGGGCGAAGGCCGAGCCGCCAAGGCGGAGCGCGTCACCCGAGAAGTCGATGTAATAGAGGACCGAGTCGCGGCGCGACAATACGGGGGTCAATGTCTGCTTTACGTCGGTGACTTCGCCTGCGGCCGAGATGATGACGGTGCCGGGGGCATAGACCTTGTCATCGCCATATTTCTGGGTCATCGACAGGGAGTCCTTGCCGGTGGGGATGTTCACGCCGAGGGCGCATGCGAAATCGCTGCAAGCCTCGACGGCGCGATACAGGGCGGCGTCTTCACCGGGATTCTTGCACGGCCACATCCAGTTGGCGCTCAGCGAGAGGGTGCGGATGCCGTCGGTCAGCGGGGTGCCGACGATGTTGGTCAGCGCCTCGGCGACAGCCATGACGCTGCCTTTGGCCGAGTCGATGAGGGCGACCTGAGGAGCGTGGCCGATGGAGGTGGCGATGCCCTTGGTGCCGGAATAATCGAGTGCGACAACGCCGCAGTCGCTCAGCGGGAGCTGGATTTCGCCCTGACACTGCTGGCGGGCGATCTTGCCTGTAATCGAGCGGTCGACCTTGTTGGTGAGCCAGTCTTTGCAAGCCACACCTTCAAGCGCGAGCACGTCGGCTACATATTGGCCGATGTTGGCCGCGTCATATTCCACATCTTTATATGTGGTGGTGACGGTGGTGTCAGTGAGGGTTGTCTTGGGCGACGAGCCAAACATGTCTTTCATCCCGAGGTCGATGGGCTTGACACCGTCGGCCTGCTCGAAGACAAAACGGTCGTCGCCGGTGGTCTCGCCGACAACATACATGGGGGCGCGCTCGCGGTCGGCGATGCGGCGCACATATTCAATATCTTCTTTCTTCAGCACCATACCCATGCGCTCCTGCGACTCGTTGCCGACGATTTCCTTGGACGAGAGGGTCTTGTCGCCGATGGGAAGGGCGTTGATGTCAATTTTTCCGCCGGTTTCCTCGACGAGTTCCGAGAGGGCGTTGAGGTGGCCGCCGGCACCGTGGTCGTGGATTGACACGATGGGGTTGTCATCGTTTTCGGCGAGGGCGCGGATGACGTTGGAGACGCGTTTCTGCATCTCGGGGTTGGCGCGCTGCACGGCGTTAAGCTCGATGCCCGATGCATACTGTCCGGTCTCGACCGACGAGACTGAGCCGCCGCCCATGCCGATGCGGTAGTTGTCGCCGCCCATTACCACGACGGCCTGTCCCGGCTCGGGGGTGCCTTTGATGGCGTCTTTTGCAGCGGCATAACCCACACCGCCTGCAAGCATGATGACTTTGTCGTAGGCATACATACGGCCGTTTTCGTCATGCTCGAATGTCAGAAGTGAACCGCAGATGAGGGGCTGGCCAAACTTGTTGCCGAAGTCCGACGCGCCGTTGGATGCCTTGATGAGGATTTCGCAGGGTGTCTGATAGAGCCAAGCGCGGGGATTCATCATGAGTTCCCAGCGGTGCTGCTCGCTCATGCGGGGATAAGATGTCATGTAGACGGCTGTACCTGCGAGGGGCAGACTGGCACGGCCTCCGCCGAGACGGTCGCGGATTTCGCCGCCCGAGCCGGTTGCGGCACCGTTGAACGGCTCGACTGTGGTCGGGAAGTTGTGGGTCTCGGCCTTCAGTGAAAGCACTGTGTCAAGGTCGCGAACCTCGAAGTAGTCGGCACGGTCAGGGTTGGTGGGATAGAACTGTGCGACAGTCGGGCCTTTTACAAATGCCACGTTGTCCTTATAGGCACTTACAAGTGTATTGGGGTTGACCTGCGAAGTCTTTTTGATGAGCTTGAACAGCGAGAGCGGTTTTTCTTCGCCGTCGATAACGAAACTGCCGTTGAAGATTTTGTGGCGGCAGTGCTCGCTGTTGACCTGAGAGAACCCGAAAACCTCGCTGTCGGTCAGCGGGCGGCCGAGACGCTCGGCAAGTCCGCGCAGATATTCTTCTTCTTCGGGGCTGAGTGCGAGTCCTTCGCGCTTGTTGTATTCGGTAATATCATCGATATGCTCGATGGGGGCGGCTACATGGGAGGTGGTGAATACCTTGGAGTTCAGTCCCTCATATACTCGCGACAGCATTTTGTCATGAGCCGGATTCTCGTCGCGTGTGAGATGAAATTCCTCGATGCGGGTGATTCCTTTGAGCCCCATGTTCTGGGTGATTTCCACTGCGTTGGTACTCCACGGGGTTATCATCTCCTTGCGAGGACCGACAAATCGTCCTTTGACCGAAGTTGCCGACAACGGACGTGCGCCGTCAAAGAGCCATGTCAATTTTTCTTTTTCAAGTTCATCGAACCGGTGGTCAGTCTCAACTGCGATAATGAGATTGACACCCTTTTTGAAGAATACGACCATGTGATAATTGTTGGTTGAATAAAATTGCCGCGCGGGCGGTTATATATTAGTTTAATTAGAAGTAAAAAGCCGGTGCGTCTTGCGGGCAGGCAAAATTACGGTGCAAAATTAATAAAAATCCATCAAGTGAGCAAATGACGGCAGGTTGTGGTCACGGCTGACGCATATTAATTTTTTACATCATCAAAACTTTTTAATGCATAGAGTAGGTAGTCATTGTCCCATCCGGCTTTCTTTCGATGTCCTTTGACACCCATTGATGACACTTTTGCGTTCCTGATAATGTTCAGGATAGAGGGTCTGTAAAATTGACTCTTTAGATACATTTCCTTCAGGTAGATTGAGAGATGAAAAAGCCTCCTGAACCTTATAAACGGTGGTACAATGTTCTTCCACAATGTCTAAAGGCGTGATTTCTCCGTCCACTTGTTCTTCATTGGTATCGTAAGCAATAAAGTTGATTGAGAGAGCGGTTGTCAAAGCAGCTTTGCCTCTATATCATTATACCAAACCTTCCGAAAGGTAAATAAAAAGTTTTATTTGCTTTGAAAATCAAAGCACGCCATTTACAGTAGATGTATGAAATAATGACGCACAAACCTTCTTTTTGTAGTTTGTGCGTCATATTAAAATTATAGATTGCGATCTGCTTAATACTGACAATACTACGGTATCGCGTTGTATAGTTCTTGAAGATGCTTGTCGAAGTCGGGGTCTCGGTTGAGCTTGTAGGCCATGCGTATGTCTTCATTAGCTTGACGGAAGTCCCGGAGATATATGGCGCAACAGGCGCGTTTGTAATAGGTATAGGGATCCTCTGTAAAACCTCCCTTCTCCAGAGCTTTGGTCAGGTCGGCGCGGGCTGCTTCAACATCTTCCAGCCCCATGTTGACCTCAGCTCGGTTCAGATAGTTTTCTCCGGACTCGTTGATACCGATACTCTTTGTGAGGTCGGCTTTGGCCTTTTTCAAATCGCCCTTGTCGGCATAGAACTTCGCTCGGTTGTTGTATGAGGTTTCGCTTGAAGGATGATTCTCAATGGCTTCATTGAAGTAAGTCAGTGCATCCTTCAGATTGCCTTGAACATAAGATAGTATGCCCATCGCATTGAGAGCATCCTCATCATCGGGTGTTTCTTCAAGAATTTGGCTAAATAACTCCTGAGCATAGTCAAGTTCACCTTCTCTCATCATGGCGTACGCATAGTTTTTCTGATATGTCTCCATGTCATAGTGGAGTGCAGCACGAGCATCAGCAATATTCACCCCTTCAAATTTCCAACCTACAGTGTTTCCTTGAGGTTTGATTTCGAGATCGGTCAAATCGGCATTGTTGCGTATGGCCGGGAAGACCATCCGGAATTGGGTTGTGGAAGCAAGGGGGACAATCAAGGTCTCTTCCTCATGGTCGGCGGTCGAGAAGGAGGTCATGGCATAGTTCTTGTCATTTTCCACATCTGTCAAGGCGTATGATTTTGTCTTGTTCTCTGTCTGGAACGATACCTGTGCTGGATTGCGCGTCATATCAAGGTTCGAGTACGACAAATAAGCAATGGTCGCATCCGGTTTGAACTCTATGGCGTTCAGACGAACATGAGGAGCGTTAGAAGCCGGGACATTGACAATCACGAAATCTGCTTTCTTGTTGAACTTCGGATTCTTCTTACTGAACTCATTATCTTTAATCAGAGCCAATATTTCGTCAGACATCTTTACTCCAAAGTTGAGATTCTGACCGCCACGATGGAGGAATGTGGCAACGGCTATAACATCTCCGTTCTCATCTACTATGGCACTTCCGCTACTGCCCGGAGATATTGGGGCAGTTATCTGCACAATTTCTCCATGTGAATCGCTTCGCAACGCCGAGATGATACCATCGGAAACGGTCTGCTCCAGACCGACAGGAGAGCTGACGTTGTAGACTTTGTCTCCTTGTTTTAACTCCGAGTTGGCAAAACTGAGGTATGCGAATTTTTTCTTATCCCGATTCTTGATGTTGAACTTTGCAATATCCTTCTTTTTGTTGGAAATAAGCACTGAATCCACTTCAAATTCCAGTCCTTCCGAAGTTTTGAGGATAGCCTTTGTGGCTCCGTCAAGGACATGATAGTTTGTAAGACAGGTTCCTTTATCGTCGATAAAGAAACCGGACCCCTCTCCAGATGGTGAGCCGTATTCATCGAAGGTATAAATGGTTACTGTAGCCTCCTTAGTATCTTCAATAATGTTTTGAAGCGAGTTGGAGCACCCGGTGCATACAAGTATCAGCCCAACTAATATGGGGATGATATGAGCATAGTGTTTCATCGTTACTTTGTTAGTTTGGGTTTATGTATCTTTATTACTTTTTTCTTGAAGGATGCCTTCGATGTAGTGGTAGTTTTATTTACAGCCTCAGTTCCCAGTTCAAAAAGCCTGTTTAAGTCGTAGTTGTGTGCTTCTCCGAGAGCTTTCACGTTTTGCCCGACAGAAAGCATATCAGAACCGGTTGCATTAAATTGCAAGACAAATGGCAGGTCATAACCCAACTGCTTGCTGGAACACGTCCCTTTGAAAAGAACTCCTTCTTGTTTTACCGGGTCAATCCATTCATATGTAAGTCCGGAAACTTTGAACATGATAGAGTGCATGGAGTCTTCAGTGACAAATCCATGTTCATCAGATTTGCCTTCTTCGCACCGGAATACCAACGTATTTTCTATTTCCAAAAGTTCCACATTCTCATAAAACCCCTCCGATTTCTTCTCCGGTGAAAAAAGTGGTTTGTTACCATCTTCAAGTTTGGAGTATTTTACATTGGCAAACATCAAAGGGATGACAGATTGGGCTTGGGCAGCCATACTCATAGTGAGAATAATGAACGCGACAAAGGTTTTCATTCGTTACTTTCTCAATGGTGGTTTCTTTGAGGTATTTAATGCTCTCTTGGGACGGCTGTTGGACTTAATCGGAACAGAGGTTTCTCTTATTACACTCTGATTGGGATAGAAATCTTCCAACTGCATTTCTTTAAGCCATGTCTTGCCGTCCTCTCCGGCTTTGCGCATATCAGTTACGCAATCTATATCTTCGAGCTGCGCCTTACAGTAGCCACGGAGATAATATGCGCCTTCCCGCTCTGAAGCTGTTGAAGACGGGAGGTTGATAGCCTTAGTGAGTTCGTCGATTGCAGTGCGGAGGTTATTCTGAGCCATCTGACAATAGCCTTTCATGTAATATGTATTGAAGTCTCTGTAACCGATTTTGTCCATTACCTCTGTAAGGAGTTTTGAAGCACCATAATAGTTTTCCTGTTGTATCATGGCCACGGCTTCTTCAATCATAGGTTTGGCGGTGCCGTAATTGGTCGTCTTATGCATAGAGAAGTTGGAAGTTTCCAACTTAGCATTACATCCAGCATCAAGGCCGAGGTATGTTATGGCCGCAGCGTCTGGAAACGTTTTCAGGAGTTCACTGCCGGAGTATAGCTTAAGAGTTTTATCTTTATCAAAAACAAGTTTCAAGTTCTCAGTGCCGGATGCCCCATAAGCTCTATGCCAATTATTATTGTCGGAACTAAGTTCATCGACTGTATATCCATCGCTGTGACAAAAACGTTTAAAGAATGTTGTCGATGAGTCTTTTGTTGATTTGACGGTAATAGTGTAACCCCAGTAAACCTGAGATGGAGAATCGTCCTTGTATCCATATTGGATAGTCTCGCGAGCAGGATTCCACCACCATGACCCAAGACCAATCGGAAATAACAATAGAGATTGAGCGATGTTAGCCACGACGCGCCCTCCCTTCACCTTTTTCTTAGTGGAGGTGATATGGGTTTTAGGTCCTGTCACATAGTTGTTGGTATTACGAACAGTGAAACTTATCTCGCAAGGGCGGTCGAGAGGAATCTGCTGAGTTAAATAGGTTGAGAGGAAACCTACCTTCTTGTTTTTCTTGTTGTCGTAAGACTCCGTGGTTAGGTTGGATGTGCGTAGTCCTGACAATGTGGTTGAAAATGTGGTGAGTCTCGGTTCTGCTTTCCATGCCAAGCCGCTGGGAATGGCTGATTCCCATTCTGCTTGTGCGAAAGTGGCCACTGAGCTGATCAATAGCAGAATGGCTGAGAGGAATAATCGGTTCATACAATCTTATGATTACTGGTTGGTTAATTATCTATATGTCTACAAAAGAAGCGTGAACTTCAAACATGCTACCATACTGAGGCTCTGGACTGCCTATCTACGAGTAACAAGTAAAAAGCTCACGCTTTTGGCATATATGACAGTTCCAAGAACCGATATATACACATCAGCGTGAGCGCCATTGCTTGTCATCTGCGTAGAGTTGAAAATTGTCCAGATTTTCAGTATCAGATAACCGAGTGCTTGACGCTCATCTTTAATATGTCCGCAATACGCTTATGGGCGCACTGCAAATGCAAAGTTACAAAGAATTTGCCAAACACACGTTAACAATGGTTATATTATTCACGGGTGACGCATCTTAATTTTTTAATTTTTTACAACGTCAAAACTTTTTAAGGCATAAAGCAGATAGTCATTGTCCCATCCGGCTTTCTTTCGATGTCCTTTGACACCCATTGATGATACTTTTGCGTTCCTGATAATGTTCAGCCCGATGCGGTTGAGCAATGAGAAATTCTGAGCCGCATCATCCTTTTGTATCCTCGAGGCATCATCGCCGAAAGCGACTTAGCTCGAGTATACGCAGCAGTCTTGGGTATTAATCTATAGGAGAGTTGGTATTGTATCATATACTATTAACGGCTGTCAGCCTATTTATATTGGTAAACTGCCGTTAAGTTTATTTAAGATGTGTATGCACTGGGTTGTGGTGTGGTTTTTGAATTTGTAACGTGAAAAGTTGTTACTTATGGATAATTTCTGTAATTTTGCTCGGTATAATTGCAAAAAGTTTGAAAATATGAAGAAAATTTACCTTTTGATGCTGGTGGCCCTTGTCCCTGTGACAAATGCGTTGGCTTTTTCCTCTGAAAAGCTGGTGACTGTACAGACTAAAAAAGAGAAGACCCAACATAGTTCCAAGTCGGCCTTGAAAACCGTCAGGGCCGAGGAGGGGAAACTGCCTGCTGCGGTAGATGACCTCGCAGGGCCTTATGTGTGGTCCTATGTCAGCTATCTGCAGGGTGCCGACGGATATTCCTACGGTACGGCCGAAATCCGCAAGTCGACATCCGACGACCGCATAGTCTTTGTCGCGACCGACGCTGCCGGAACCGAATATGAATGGTATGCCGATGTCGATATGGCGCAGATGACGGTCTCGATACCGCAGCAGAAAATCGGCTACAGCGGTGATTCCGACGTGGTGTTTTATCCCTCGGAATGGACCCCCGATTATGACAATATAGTTGTAAAGGATGGCCCCGTAGTCGGAAGGATAGGCGAGGGGACCATCCGTTTCGGTGTCGATGACGTGTTCCGTATCACCATCGAGGGGGCCGAGGGGAGTTTCCTTGTCGCGGATACCAACCTGTTTACCTACGGTGAGCCCGAACCTGATGTCCCGGATGGCTATTCTTATCTCGGCGAGGGAACCTATACCGACGGAATTTATGCCCCGATGTACAATGTCCCGCAATCGTCGGTTAAGCCGATAGCGGTGGCTGTGTATGAGAAAGATGACGAGCCGGGCAATTTCCTTGTCGTCAATCCGTGGGGAAACTACGGCATGGAATTTGACCTCGTCGTCAATGCCTCGGATCCCGACTATGTACTTGTCCCGATGACCAACACCCGATTTGAGGATGTCGAAGAAGGTATGACCTATATTATCAGCCAATCGGCAGCTTACGCGACTGTCTTGTCTCCCAAAATGGACAAGGCGGAGTTTCTTGCTCGGAAAAGTGAATACAATATCACCTACGATGTCGAGTCGCGCACTGTCACCTTCCCCGGCAACTCATGTTTCTTCAACTGGCCTGAGGGATGGGACCCCGACTGGTTTGACACGGCGGTTTCTCCTTATCCCGGGTCGCTGGTCCTTCCCGAACCGCAATCAGGGATAGAGTCTGTAGCCGTTGACGAAAATCTCCCAGAAGTTTATTATAATCTTCAGGGACAGCGTGTATCGTCACCCGCCGACGGCATTTACATCAAGGTGCAGGGTGAAAAAGCCGAGAAAGTAATCATCCGCCGGTAACAGAGCGGTTGAATAAAAAAGGGTGTTGCAAAACTGAGTTTTGCCCTTAATCCGTAAGGATTATTCTTTGAATAGCCGGGGGTTGCGAAACCGCAACCCC
>CAMWRO010000075.1 GCA_947176615.1 uncultured Porphyromonadaceae bacterium | reverse complement strand
CTCTGTATCTTTATTTCGGAAAAATAGATTTCGGATTGGTGTTTCTCGCTATATTAGGCACGGTAATAACATTCCTGATAATTGCCGCCGTCATGGGTATTATATGGAGAGCAAAGAACGGAGTGGATTTGCTTGCCACCCTCGAAACAGACCCGGAGAAAGTCAAGGAACACATGTTGTATATAATGCAATACCGACATACGGGAGGCATTGTAGGAGCATTAAACGAGTTTAACGATATATTCCGTAATTACCCGCAATGGGAGCTGGAGAACTGGGAAGTTTTTCGGGCATGGTATAAGAATTTAATTGACCACGCCCTTGAAAACCCCGAAATCTACAATCTCACAATGAAGGATGGTTCGGAATACAGCAAAGAAACCGACCCGTTATACGACCACGACGCCCCGGACTGGGAGCAGTTCGACCGAAAACGTTATTATGGCGACGATGATGACGATAACAACGATAATGATGATTACGCTAACGATACTCCAAATTTAAAGAAAGCGGCTAAAGACGGTTTTATGATGGGTATCGGTTTTGGCCTTGCTAATATCGTTATAAACGGGAGAAAATAATGTCCTTCGCTTACCGATTTAGAGGGGGTAACTTTGCCGGAACACAAAGTTACCCCCTTAACTATGTCTAAATTAAGAAACGATAAAGTCTCGGTCGAACTCGATTTAAGGGCGCAGAAAGCTCAAGAGGAAATCCACCGTCTGACTAAAGAGATAGAAAATATCCGGAAGCAGAACGCCGAACACCGCAAAGAGATTTCCCGGCTCGCAGCTACCGAAGGCGATTACTCGGCCGAAATCAAGAGGCTGAACGAGACGATACGCGCAAACACCAAAGAGATTGACGCAAGAAAAAAAGCCATCGCCGACGAGCGTGAGAAAATCGATATTTCGAGAATGTCGGCGGCTGACCTTAAAAAGGAACTGCGGAACCTGACCCGACAACTTGCAAACACATCGAAGGCACTCCACCCTGAAGAATGGAAAAAGACTGAAGCTGAAGTAAGGCGATATCAGGAAGCCCTCCAACGCGCGGAAGCTCCCACAAAATCACTATGGGAAAAATTCAAGAGTCTGCCAAGTATCACACAAGTGCTACAGGGAGCATTACTTGCTGTTGGTACAGCCATAACCACATATGTTGTAGGCTCTTTCAAAAACATAATTACAACCATTCAGGACTTCGAGCGTTCAAATTCCAAACTTGCCGCCGTTCTGGGTACGACTATCGACGGAGTTTCACGACTGACAGAGCAAGCGAAATTTTTAGGTCGGACAACGACGGCCACCGCCTCGCAGGTTACAGGGCTTCAAACCGAACTTGCAAAACTCGGATTCTCTCAAGATGTTATCGAAAAACTTACCCCGGCTACCCTGAAATTTGCGAAGGCCGTAGATACCGACCTTTCGAGCGCGGCCGCCTTTGCCGGCGCCGCCATGCGTATGTTCAACAAAGACGCGAGCGAGGCGGAGAGTGTGATGGCAACTTTTGCCGTCGCAACCACTAAAAGCGCACTCGATTTTAATAAGTTACAGGCTTCACTCTCGACTGTCGGCCCCGTTGCGAACTCCTTCGGGTTCTCGGTCGAAGAAACGACCGCACTCCTCGGACAACTCGCAAACGCTGGTTTTGACGCATCGAGCGCAGCCACCGCGACCCGTAATATACTCCTGAATCTCGCCGATTCTAACGGCGACCTCGCACAAGCTCTCGGCGGACCGGTTACCAACCTCGACCAACTTGTCGCCGGACTTCAGAAACTCAACGGCGAGGGGGTAAACCTTGCGAAAGCCCTCGAACTAACCGACAAACGAAGCGTCGCCGCCTTTACTACCTTCCTGAACGGAGCGGATAACATTCTCGCCCTCCGTGATTCCATTACCGATTGTACCGGGGATTTTAACAAGATGTCGCAGACAATGGGCGACAACGCCGCCGGCTCATGGGCGGGATTCGAGTCAGCGGTCGAAGGTCTGGTGTTGAAATTTTTCGACTTCAGGGAGGCTCTTAAATTATTCTACGAATGGTCTACAGAGGTCGTCAACTGGATAGGTTCTATTATCGACGCTTTTTCACCTTTGGGGCAAATAGTCGCTTTTGCCGCCGGGGTGTTCGGGCAGCTTGTGTCCGCCGTCGGTACTCTCGTCGGCTGGTTTACGAAACTGTTTACACAGACAGCAATCGGCCGAGCAGCTATAAATGGACTTGTAACAGCCTTAGTCGCATATAAGGTCGCACAGCTTGCCGCCTCAAATGCAACTAAAACATTTATCGCCAATATCGCCAACGCAATCAAGGCTCTGGCGGCCAAAGCGGTCGCACTATACAAAGACGCGGCTGCCTCAGGCGTTGCGGCTGTGGCTCAAAGGGCATGGAACGCAGCGATGATGGCTAACCCTATTCTATTGGTCATAGGATTGGTTGCTACTGTTGTAGCCGCTATTATTGGATATAATTCCGTTATTGACGAATCCACAGAAAAGACCGACGCATGGTCGGAGGCAAATCGCGAAGCCTCAAAACAGTACGGGGAACAGAAGGGCAAAATCGAAGCCCTGATAATGGTCGCCGAAAATGAAAATTTGTCGTTGAAACGTCGACAAAAGGCGGTCGCCGAACTGAATAAGATTATTCCGGGATATAACGCGAAAATCGACGAAACCACCGGTAAATATGTCGCGGCAAAGGAAAAACTCGATCTATACCTTGATTCTTTAGAAAAAGAAATGAGGTACAAAGCTAACTACGACAAACTTCAGGAACTTGCCGCCGCTGCTGAAGCAGCTCGCGACACATACGACGATGCACAAATCAAGTTGCAGACCGCCTCCGATAAAAAAACATTCGTTTGGCAATCAAGCGATAAGGATAAGGCTAAAAAGGAGCTTAATCAAGCTAAGGAAATATGGAATCAGGCAGACAAAGATTTACAGGCGTTCAAGGAGCGAATGAATAAAGCCATTTCTGACGGCGTTATCGTTCCTCCGTCAACCTCTACCGGCGAAACGGTAGATACAGTATTGGATAAGACCAACACGGCGGCGACCGAAACCGTTTCGCGTCTGAAGGAGATTAACGCCGAACTGAAACGCCTCCGCAAAATTGACCCCCAGAGCGATGAAGAACTCGACCGGATTCAGAAACGTATCAAACTCCTTCAGGAGGAGAAAAAGGAACTCATGGGCAAATCAAAGCACAAGAGAGAGCCGGGAACATACGGAGAAGATTCTATAACCGAGGCGACCGCCCCGGTTGACGACGCGCACCAGCGCCGGCTGTTGGAAATCAATAAAACCGACATGACCGCGACGGAAAAGACTATCGCCAAGAATAAAGAGTTAATCCGTTATTGCATGGAACTCAACGCCGCGCTCGATACCCTGAAAGCCAACACCAAGCAGAGCCACACGAAAACACTCGACGCGATAAACGCAGAGCAGAACAAACTGGCTCAACAGACTGTAACCGCTCAACAGGCTATCAACAAGGCCATGGTTCAACAGGACAGCGAGAACCACAAACAGAGAACGGCGGCGAATGAAGCGTTTTACCGACATCAATCCGATTTAATACGCGCCTCTGTTATCGCCGACAGTGATTTACAGGAGGCTTCAGGTATCTATCTTTTGGAACTGGAACGCCAGAACCACGAGGAGCAGCTGAAGGAACTCCGCCGTTATTACGACGAAGTAGCCGCCGCCGACTATTATACCACCGACGAGAAAACGAAACTTTTCCAGCAGCTCGGAGAGGAAATTCAGCAGGTACAAAGTAAAGTCCTCACTGATACCGGTAAATTCGCCGAAGCTCTACGCGAGGCAATGACCGACACAACAAGCGCGGACGGCATCGCAAACGGATTTACCCGGCAGATTCAGGGACTAAGTATGTATTACGAGGGTCTGAAGAACGCCGAGGGAGTGAGCGCGGACGAAATCGTGGCACTCGAAGAAGAAAAACAACGCCGTATCGCCGCCCTCCGTTATCAGGCTCTCGAACAGCAGTGGCAGCTTCAGGAGTTGACCGGGCTTTCGTGGGGTCAAGAATACCAGAGAGAACTCGCGCAGCTCGAAAACTACCACCGTCAAGGACTGATAAAAGAAAAAGACTATCAGCGTAAAAAATTACAACTCGGAGTAAATAACGCAAAGCAATATTTCGATTATTACGCGAATCTTTCCAGCTCGATGTTCTCCGCCATACAGGATGCCGAAATCGCAAAGAGTGACGCGAAATTCGATGTTCTGATACAACAGGCAAAGAATAACGGAGAGGACACCGCCGCCCTCGAAGAAGAAAAGGAAAACAAAAAACTCGAAATTCAAAAGAAATATGCCGATGTGGACTTTGCGATAAAGGTTTCACAGATTATCGCAGATACAGCTGTCGGAGTAATCAAGACTTTTGCGCAGTTCGGTTATACTCCGTGGGGCATTGCGGCGGCCGCCTTGATGACTGCTACCGGTGTCGCGCAAATGGCGACTGCAAAGGCAGAACGCGACAAAATCAAGAATATGCAGCCGGGCAATACCGCCGACACCACGACACAGGCCCCGGCCAAGGCGGAGCGTGTCCTGTCGGGTTATGCCGACGGCGGTTATACGGGCGACGGCGACCGCTACGAGGTGGCGGGTGTCGTTCATCGCGGCGAGTATGTAGTGCCGAAACCGATTATGGACAACCCCCGGGTGGTCGACGCCGTGGGAACAATCGAGGCAATTCGTCGAAACAAGATTCTCGGTTCCGGTGTGCCGTCCGGAACTCCTTCCGCCGGATATGCCGATGGCGGATATACTTCAGCCGCGCCCGGTGTCGATACCTCCGACCTGACAGCCGCCGCCAAGGAATTACGCGAGGCTGTCAGACATATCCGAGCGTATGTGGTTTTTCAGGATCTTGAAAACGCTAAAGACACCCTCGACCGCGCCCGCGCACCGTTCACACGCAACCACGGATTAAAATGATTTGTCATGATAGAAATTTCAATTAACGGGGAGATTCTAGATCTGCCTCGCGGTTTTTCAATAGACATCGAGGAGACATCGCCCGTGTTTAACGATGTCGGGAGCCAGTCAGTGCCGGCCACTGTCCCGGTCTCTCCGCGTAACAACAAGATCTTCTTTCATCCCCTCCGCCTTGATGCCGGTGAACGTGTCAACAGGGAGAGATGTATCCTGACCGACGGGTCGTTGTGCAGAACCGGCGTAATAAATGTTATTTCGGCCTCGCCTGATGACGGAATCGAGATAAACATCGGTTTCGACAATTCGACCGAATATGAGAACTGGCGCAGCAAGAGGCTTCCCGACCTTGAGAATCTCCCGGTTCTGAAATTTGAGCAAGGGGAACTGCGTGAACATGTCGAACATCTTTACAAAAGTTCCAACTCGGCGATTGATGACCTCGCGGTATTTCCAATATTGGTCGGAAAAACTGACAACCCCGACTGCTATGAGATTCTAAACCGTCCGGGGAAAGACGGACTCGCCGTCTACAGATCGGCAAAACGGACCATTGACGGAAATGTCACCGATGTCAGGGTGCCCAGCGATTACGGCATAACCCCGTTTGTGCGAGTATGGAGAGTGATAGAGCTGATTTTTGACGACATCGGGTACCGAATTGAGAGCAACCCGTTTGATCTTGATGCCGATCTCAGCCGCCTCGTGGTTCTGAACAACGTGGCCGACGCCTGCTGTACCGGATGGCTCCACTACCGCGACCTTCTGCCGACAGTCACCGTGGAATCATTCCTTAACGCCCTGTATGTAAGGTTCGGACTCGTTTACAGGCTTGATTCCAATACCCGTACCGCGTCGCTTGCCTTTGTCCGTGACATAGTGACCCAAAATACAGCAGCCGACCTTTCCGGTTTTCTGTCCTCCCCGGCCAAAATAAACTATCTCAACCCGCAGTATGTCAAACTAACGGCTCAGACTTCCATTGACGGGGCAAAACCCGTCTGCAGCCGTTTCGAGGATTTTATTGACGGACATGACATGGAGGGCATTAGATTCGGCAGTGATGTCGCCGGATGGAATTGGAATGAAGATCGTGATGACTTTGAATATGACTGGCCCGACTATAACGAAAATCCAGATTATCCGGATCCTGATTACCCGGATCCTGATTATTATACCTCGCGCAACATGACGGCGGCACGAAAAGACATGAAACCCTCCTCGGGAATAATTGCATTTGAAGTCCCTACCTGCACATGGTCAAAACTCGACAGGACCAATGGCAAGGTCATAACTTCCGGTTCGAGTTTTTTCGACTGGGATCCGGCAACCCCGGGCATCGATGTCGTAGAACTCTCAAGCGACGACGAATGGGTTTCGGTTGGCAGGGTCAAATCCCCGATTCTCGGGGTAAACGAGATTATGCCGCTATTCCTTGTCGGATCTCGGCACTGCCATACTTACATAAGGGGCAATGACAGCGGTGACCGTGAGGACAACGACACGGTGGAAACCCCTCTCGCCTTTATGTTCGCATTCACGCAGTCAAGCGAATGCCGGTCTGGTACGATAGGGAGGTTTTCTCCATTGACATACCAGAACAAAAACATCACTTTCCCAGACGGAACATCCCACACGCTGTCGCTTTTATTTCAGTTTGGCAACGGACTTTTTGCGCGGTTCTGGAAAGAGTATGACGAAATACTCCGCCACGGCAACCGCGAAATTGAGACATCGATGCATGTCGACAAAAAGGTACTTGACACACTGAATGCCCTATCGCCTGTGACAGTGGGGAACATCCGCTGCCTCGTCGACACGTTCTCCTACACGCTGCCGTCTGATAAAACCGTGTCGGCAGAGATAAAATTGCGCACGATTTCTACTCAGGGTAACTATGACATCGATTCTGAACGGAATATCCCAGTCTTAGCAGCCTTTGATCCGGTCTCTTATCATCTCAAATGGGAACTCGAATCATCAGACATAGACTCAGTTACAGCAGCGGCTGGAGGTACCGGTGTCGCGCTTTCAGAATGGTACCGACAGCACCCCGAATTAATGACACAGGTAGCAGGCCCTGAGTGGGAGCCATTCAGGGCGGTTAAATTATCTGTATCTTTGCTGTTGCCAACATGGGAAACGGATCCGGCTAACAAAGACATCATGTGGGAGGGGCAACGCAAATATAAGACTTACCATTGCTCGGCGGTGTACAGCATTTGCCCGGTAATATTCAATGATGCAGACAATCCATCCGATTACGACCTTAACTCCCCAGTCGGGACCGTGTCATTAAAATTAAAATACGGCGTATGTCTCGTTGCAAAAATGGAGCGAGACTGACAGCAGACATATTCAACATGTCCTTTGGGGACATTGGTCAGATTGATAATTTTGCGACTATGGATAAGAACAACGCCCCCACAGCCCCCATTATCCTTGATACGGACCACCTGTTTCTGTCATGGACAAAATCTCATGTCGGAAATAGGGATGCCTTCTATAAATTCGTGACGACGCCGTCAACTGAACGCGACATCTTTATCAATTCGTTACACCCGGCAATTAAGTTTTTCGGGACTGTTCTTTGCGTAATCATTAAATAGAATTTCAAATGCCAACACCCATAGACACATCCGCTTATAGATTTGCCCGTAACCCGATTGTCATACAGAACGACTGGGATGCGGACGGAGCGACGTATCCCTATATAGTGCATGTGGGAGATGTCAAGGTCTTTGAAGGTCGTTTCAGTCCGCCGTTAAGGCTTAATGTGGCTGACGTTATCAGTTCGGAAATCGGATTTTTCCCTGAGCCAATCTACGAGGATGATAGTCCGTTGGGGTTTGTTCTCGCATCGAGAGATGGATTTAAGAAAATCACAATTGATCTTGCCGCCGGAATTGATGAATCTGTTTTTATCGTCGTTCCGGGAGGTATAAGCAAGCAGAACTTCCGAAGAATGACCGAACTTGAATCCGACATATTTGCATCACGTTTTTTTAATCCCGAAGCCAATTATTTCCTCACCACGCGCACCAACGGATGGCAAATCGAAATTCGTGAAACAGAACTCACACCGCTATATTTCATGCTTCCAGAAAACAGAGGTTATGAACTAACTGTTACAGACCCCATAAGCACTAAAGGCTGGAGTGAAAACCCGGGGGACGGAATTTGGGCGCTTGATCCTGAAAGACTGCGCAGATGGTTCTTTGTAAATCATGGTGTTGTCCCATCAGTCTTTGACGTGCGTTCCGACGGGAATTTTTCTGCTCGTATTGTAATTGTAAGGTCAGAACCGACCCGTGATCACTGCCGGGTTAAGTTTCGCAATTCCCTCGGCGTTTTTGAAATAATAGATCTGCCCGGCAAACTGAAATTTTCACCATCTCCGTCTGACAAAGATTCTGTCTACACCGTCTACGACCATCGCGTAAGCGACTTTGTAAACCGCCGGGGCCGAAATGTGATGGAATGCCCCTTGACAATTGAATCGTTTGTTACCGACCGCGACCGGGTGGCCTTTATACTGGACATGGTCGCCAGCGACGAGGTTTACCTTCTGGATTTGTCGCCACTCCAAGTTCGCGTTATACCATCGTTAGATGATTTTTCTTTTGATCTAAGGCCTGAAAAACCTATTGAGATAAATCTGACGTTTACGCTTACCGAATCAGATGTTATGTTATCACATCAGATAATCTCGGGAAACGAGTCTGTGCGCCCACGCCTGTTTTCTGACGAGTTTAACAATCGCTTTAACTAACAGCATAATGGACGAAAATCTCAGATTACATATTTCAGAACTCATCGAGTTTATAAAATATACGACCGAAAGGGAGAGCGTCACCAATGAAATTGTTGGTGAAATCCTCGATTTTCTCAATGCATTGTTAAAAGATGTAGCAGCCATTTCGTCCACTACAAAGAGTGACTTTGAACGCTTCTCAAAAGACGTTACTGAATATCTTGACACTGTGCGGGAATCATTGCCCGATTTGCAAAACACAGTGTCAATGCTGGATGCTTGGAGGAAAAAATATGCGGGCGTGCCGGCCCTGTTGGAGGCGATTGAACGCTGGCGACAGGGGTTACATGGCGTAATGGCGCTCACCCACCCTATACAGGTAATTTCGGGGACAAGTCAGGTCTTATTGTCCGGACACGGAGTTTCCTTATTAGACGGGGCAGAATTTGGATATGACGTTTTCTTACCCGGCGCTACTGAAACGATGGCGGGTGTAATGACCGCCCAGCATGTAGCGAATCTGCTCGACATCTCTCAAGAGGTAAACAGATTAAAACAAGGGACAAGTGCATTAGGCAAGGTGAACGTCAACCTGTGGCTTGGCGACAGGTACGGGGACTCGGTGTTTTCGCTTGAATCAGCGGTCGACGCGCTCATGGCCGACAATGTGTTCATGCATCTGATCGGCACGGCTGTCCCGGCAGGTCTTGAAATCACCTTCCTCAGTTCCCGCTCTGACATGCGGCCGGGGGGAGAGTGGGTCACATACCGTTATGTGGGCCCGGGCCCGGCTGACTGGGTTCAAATAGTAGGGTCACAGCAGATTGAGATCGATGTCGCTGTTGACCCCATTCCCGACACGGAAATTGACGCGCTTTTTGAAGACTTTCACAAGGTGCACGAATAACAACAAATTATAAACTGTATAAACAAAAAACACTATGGCAGATGTATCAACAGTGAAGAAGTTTCTTGACCTCGATGGGTTGACTCGTTTCAAGACGAAACTCCTCGGGGCGGTTGTGACCTCGGTAAACGGGCGGAAGGGGGCGGTGACGCTCACGAAGACGGATGTGTCGCTGGGTAATGTGACCAATGACGCGCAGGTCAAGCGCACGGAGATGGGGAAGGCGGGTGGCGTTGCGACGCTTGACTCGGGGGGGAAGGTCCCGTCGAGCCAGTTGCCGAGCTATGTGGACGATGTGCTGGAATTTGACAACAAGGCGGCGTTTCCGGCGACGGGTGAGACGGGGAAGATTTATGTCGACAAGGCGACGAACAAGACTTACCGCTGGGGCGGGTCGGCGTATGTCGAGATTTCGGCCTCCATCGCGCTGGGGGAGACATCGTCGACGGCCTATGCGGGCAACAAGGGGAAGGCGAAGGCTGACGCGCGTTATGTCAAAAAATCGGGGGACACGATGACCGGGCCTCTCACCGTGCAGACAATACACGGAATCAACGGACAACTGAACTTTTTTACCAATGTGGCGTACATCCGCGATTCCC
>CAMWRO010000074.1 GCA_947176615.1 uncultured Porphyromonadaceae bacterium | reverse complement strand
CCGAGATGGGGATAAAGCTCAAAGACATGACGCTGGAACAGATGGACCAATTGTGGAACGAAGCAAAACAGAAGTGTCATGAAAATGATTAAACGCATCGCGATAGCAGTCGTGGCAATCGCGGCCGCGGCATGCGGCGCACAGGCCAAGATTGTGAAAAATTATAAGTCGCACAGTGACGATGTGTTGACATTTCAGGTCGACAGCATCGACTTCCGCAAAGACCTGACCCGTGTCTACGGAAAGGTTATCGGCCGCCCTCACACATCCCACAGGATTGACGGTGTCACTTTAAACATAAACAATCAATCGCTTGTGTCGGACGACATTGACGGCGTGGACTTCAAGCGCTACTTTCAGTGGGAGGATGACGGTTTTATCCTTCTTGAGATTGATTTTCCCGCGACACGGTCGTCCCGGAACTTAAACCTGAACTTTAACACCGTGCGCGGCAACGCCACGACCATCGTAAAGAATTAATGCAATTCAGAATGCATAGTGCGTAATTCATTATGCATTATGAATTAAGAATTATATGAAGCTCTGCATTACCGAGAAACCCAGTGTAGCCAAAGATATAGCTGAAATCCTCGGCGCGAAAGTGCGCCGTGACGGTTACTACGAGGGTGGAGACTACAAGATAACATGGACTTTCGGCCACCTGTGCTGCCTGAAAGAGCCGCATGACTATACCGAGATGTGGAAACGCTGGACGCTGGGCGTGCTGCCCATGATTCCGGCAAAATTCGGCATAAAGGTAATAGACCAAGAGAGCATCAAGCGACAGTTTCATGTCATCGAGACACTTATCGCCGAGGCCGACGAGGTTATAAACTGCGGTGATGCCGGACAGGAGGGAGAACTGATACAGCGGTGGGTGATGCAGAAAGCGGGCATCAAGTGCCCGGTCATGAGGCTGTGGATTTCGTCACTGACCGACGAGTCGATACGCGAGGGTTTCAACTCGCTGCGCCCCGAAAAAGACTTCAACAACCTATATTATGCGGGACTGTCCCGCGCCATCGGCGACTGGATTCTCGGGATGAACGGGACGCGCCTTTATTCGCTCAAATACTCCTCGCCCGGCAACGTTCTTTCAATCGGGCGCGTGCAGACCCCTACCCTCGCTCTCATCGTGCAACGCCACTTCGAGATTGCCAATTTCAAGCCCGAGGACTTCTGGGAGCTGAAGACCGTGTATCGCGGGGCGACGTTCAACGCCACGTCGGGACGGTTCAAGAGCGAGGCCGACGCGGCATCGGTTCTTGCCCGCATCGCCACCCTCCCGATGACCATCACCGATGTTCAGGAGAAGAAAGGACGCGAGGCACCGCCACGACTCTTTGACCTGACATCGCTACAGGTCGAGTGTAACAAAAAGTGGGGATGGACCGCCGATGACTCCCTGCGCCTCATCCAGTCACTCTATGAAAAGAAAGTGACCACCTACCCCCGTGTCGACACCACCTACCTGAGCGACGACATCTACCCCAAGATTCCGACAATCCTGAAGCAGATGACCCCCTACGCGGCCCTGACCGCGCCCGTTCTCGGGGGAAAAATCCCCAAGAGCAAGAAGGTCTTTGACAACTCCAAGGTCACCGACCACCATGCCATCATCCCTACGGGACAGTCACCATCGTCACTCGTCGGTGACGAGCGAAAACTCTACCACCTTATCGCGCTAAGGTTCATCGCCGCCTTTTATCCCGACTGCCAGTTCATGTCAACGACCGTCAACGGCGAGGTGGACAAAACAGGGTTCAAGGCGACCGGAAAGGTCATCACCGATCCCGGATGGCGTAAAGTGTATGAGGGTAAAAAAGACGAGAACCCCGTAGAGGAAGGGAAAGATGACGACAAACTGCTGCCGCCATTCGTCGCGGGAGAAAGCGGCCCTCACGAACCGGCATTGCAGAAAAAGACAACACAGCCGCCCAAATACTATACCGAGGGCACGCTGTTGCGCGCAATGGAATCGGCCGGAAAGACGGTTGACGACGAGGAACTGCGCGACGCGATGAAAGAAAACGGCATCGGCCGCCCGTCGACCCGCGCCGCCATCATCGAGACGCTGTTCAAGCGTCGCTACATCTACCGCTCGGGGAAATCGATAATGGCATCGCAGGCGGGAATCGACCTGATAGGCACCATCAACGAGGAGCTGCTCAAAAGCGCAAAACTGACCGGCCTGTGGGAAAACAAACTGCGCCGCATCGAGCGCGGCGAGTATTCGGCATCAGAGTTTATCGACGAGCTCAAAGCGCTGATCAACGAGATTGTGCTCAATGTGCTGAGAGACAACTCGGGGAGCAAGATTCTCGTTCAGAACGGCAACGACCGCCCCTCCCCATCGGCCACAGGCAAAGAGGCCGAAAAACCGGCCAAAGAGAAGGCGCCGCGCAAGCCGCGTGTCACAAAACTGGAGCAAATCGTGTGTCCCGAGTGCGGCCAAGGCCACATTCTGAAAGGGCGCACGGCCTACGGTTGCAGCCGTTTCCGCGAAGGCTGCACACTGCGCCTCCCGTTTGAGGAATACTCATCCGAGCTGACACCCGGAAAACTCAATCAGGCTATCAACAAACTGAAATCACGCAATGGCAGCAAATGAAATATTCCCGATAGTGACCCCCGAGGGGGTTGTCACCGGCTCGGCCACACGCGCCGAATGCCACAGCGGCTCAAAGCTGCTCCACCCGGTCGTGCACCTGCACATCCTCTCCCGCGACGGGCGCGTCTATCTTCAGAAACGCTCGATGAGCAAGGATATACAACCCGGGAAATGGGACACGGCGGTGGGAGGCCATGTGGATTACGGCGAGGAGACCGAGACGGCATTGTTCAGAGAGACGCGCGAAGAACTCGGGCTGACCGATTTCGTTCCCAAGGCTGTCACGAGGTATGTTTTCGAGTCGGCGGTTGAAAAGGAGCTTGTCAATGTGTTTGCAACGGTGGTGGAGGATAGTTTCTCGGCTGATTTTGACCCCGTGGAAATCGACGATGCCCGTTTCTGGAGCATCGCCGAGATTGAAAACGCAATCGGCAAGGGGATGCTGACCCCGAATTTCGAGCAGGAATTTTCCCGTATAAAAAGCAGGCTGAAAGAATTGTTATGAGCGACCGGGTACAATGGATAATCGTAGGGGCGATTATCATCGCCGCAATACTGTGGATTATCCGACGCGCGCGCCACTCGGGGAGTTGCTGCGAAAGCAATGGCAACAACTGTGACAGCGGGTGTGGCCACTGCCCCGTGGCAGAACACTGCCGCAAGGCAAAACGCAGTTAGAGCAACCTCTTAATTGCTGACAAGCAGAAGCAGAATCAACGCGACTGTAGTCAAGCCGTAGCCGACATAACGAAAAATATAGGCGCGACGGCGGCGACGGTCATAGTCGGGCAGCCGACATTTGGAATTATCGACCGAAATTTTTGCCAGCCGGATGCGCGCGATATTGACGCAGACAATCCCCGCAAATGCAAGTCCAATTATTATCCACAAACACAAATCCATACTTTAGAAACGCAGCCGGAGGGCAATGGTTCACCGCCTAATCGCGTGACTGAGGGGTAAACTCGCCCGGTTTCATTCCGAATTGTTTCTGGAAACATTTGGCAAAGTAAGAAGGACTGTTGAATCCCACCATGTAGCAGATTTCGCTCACGCGATACTTGTTTTCAGTCAACAACTGCGCCGCCTTTTTCAAGCGTGTAATCTGAATCAGCTCATTAGGGGTAATGTTGGCAAGGGTCTTGATTTTGGAATAAAGGCCCGACCGGGAGACACCGAGCGTGCGGGCAAGGAAATCGACCGAAAGTTCCTGATTGGAAAAATTTTCCTCGATGACGGCTGTAAGCTGCCTGAGGAAGTCGCTGTCGAGCGGGGTGGGCGCAAGTGTCTCGATGGGTTCGAGTGGAGTGCTTGAAAATTTGCGACGCAACAGATTCCTCATCTCACCGAGGTTGCGCAGGCGCGCTTTGAGATAGCTGACCGAGAATGGTTTTTCGACATAAGCGTCCGCGCCGCAGTTCAAGCCTTCGATTTTGGAATAATTGTCGGTCTTGGCGGTGAGCAGGACAAAGGGTATGTGGCTTGTCGACATGTCGGCACGGACCTTGGCACAAAGCTCGATTCCGCTCATGCCCGGCATCATCCAGTCGCTGACAATTATGTCGACCGCCTGACAGCTGATGCGCTCCAAGGCATCCTCTCCGCTGCCGACGGTCACGACATTATAGGCATCGGAAAAATTGTTACTCATGAACCTGAGCAGATCGGGATTGTCGTCGACCACAAGCATAATGGGTTTGTCAACGACAGAGTTTTCCCCACCGTCGTGACGTGTCAGAGCATTTTCCGAGGCCTCGCTTTCTTCAATATTTTCCGCGACAGTCATTTCACCGGCGGTTTTCTCCTGACGGAGAGGGAGCACGACGGTAAAGACCGACCCTTCGCCGGGGATTGAATCGACGTTGATTGTGCCGCCGTGGGCCTTGACCACACGCATGACAATACTGAGGCCGAGACCGGTTCCACCCTCGGCACTGCTGTCAGCAACCTGAACAAACGGCTTGAAAATTCTCTTGATGTCATCCTCGCTTATCCCGACACCGTTGTCACCGACCTTAATTGTAAAAGAATCCTCGTCACGGTTTTCAAAACATGAAACCGACACCTTGTCACGGGTAAACTTGCGTGCATTGTTGAGAAGGTTGCTGACAAGTTTGGTCAATGCCTCGGCATCGACATCGGCAGAAAACCCGCTCTCAGGCATGTCGACGACAAGGCGTGCGCCGCGATGCTTGAGGCTCGGCTGAAACCTCATGGCGACAGCGTTGAGCAGCGAGGGGATGTCGTGACTGCTGAACCGCGCGTCGAGAGCGAGTTTCTCGACCTTCTTGAAATCGAGCAACTGGTTGACGAGAAACAGCAGCCGCTGCGAGTTGCGATAGATAATGTCGATATCGTCATGCTCCTGCGGGGAGAATGAGATATCAGACTGCATGATGTTCTCAAGCGGACCGATAATCAGCGACACCGGTGTCCGTATTTCATGGGCGATTGTCGTAAAGAAATTCACCTTTGCCTCATAGACCTCCATCTCCTTGGCGGCGTTTACCTTGTCGATTTCGGCACGGTGCTTGCGATTGTTGCGCCGCATCACGACCAGTGTCACCATAGTGACGACTCCGGCAATCGCAAGGATATAGAGGAGCTTCATGAACCAAGTGGCATACCACGGTGGCAAAATGTGAATCGGAAGGGAGATGCCCGCCGTGTTCCAGATGCCGTCATTGTTGGATGCCTTGACGAGCATGGTGTAATCACCCGGAGGGAGATTTGTATAGGTGGCCTTGTTTTCGTTTCCGGCCTCGATCCACTCCTTGTCAAATCCGTCGAGCTTATACATGTAACTGTTGCGGCCCGGATTGGCAAAACTCATTGCGGCAAAACTGATGCTGAAAGCGTAGTCGTCGGGAGCCAGATTGAGCACGTCAATCGAATTGAGAGAACGAGGCAACCGGCTGTCGCCGACCTCGACAGCATGACCGCCTATATCGAGGCCGGTAAACTGCAACGCGGGGACAACACCGTTGGTGCCGATGCTCGCAGGACAAAAGCGGGAATACCCGACTACAGTGCCGACATAGAGCATCCCGTCAGACGCCATGTGGACAGCATTGAGTGTAAACTGGTCATCGACAAGGCCGTCAACGCTCGTGAATGTCGTAGTTCCCTCGCCGGGACGATAACGGAGCAAACCGCTCGCCGTGCCTATCCACAAGTCACGGCCATCGGCTTTCATCAGGAATACCGACATCTTGCCCACCCCGAGGTCAAGAGCCTCAAAATCATCGGTATCAGGCCGGTAGCGGCAAATTCCCGTCCCGGTTGCAACCCACAGATTGCCGTCGGCATCAATATCGACTCCGGCGACATGGTTGTTTATCAGAGAACCCGGGTTGTCACTCCGGCGGTAGTTTTTCCACACCCGGCGGCGCGGCTGATACTTGAACAACCCCTTGCCTTGAGTCGAAAACCACAGATTGCCCGACTCGTCCTGAGCAATGTCAGATACCAGTGCCCCGATATTTCTCACTTCTTCAAAACAGTCCTTGTCACGGTCATACATCATCACCGCATCCATCGTCGCGACCCACATGTTGGCCTGCCGGTCACGGAAAATGGCATAACTGCTCGTGACATCGCCCCCTTTAGAGCCTGAGGCCGAGAAGTCGCGCTTGAGCCTGTCGTTGACAGTGTCATATACCCTCACACCTCCCGCATAGGTACCGATCCACAGGTCGTCGCCATCCATACAGAGCGAGTGGACGTTGACGCGCCCCGATCCGGTGCCGAGCGGTATGTGGCGGTAGATTCCGGTCGAAGGGTCGAAACAGCACAAGCCGCCATCGTCGCTGCCGATATATATGTTGCCGGCCTTATCCTCGCAAAACGAGGATATAATGTTGCCTGAAACCGAATTGACGAAACGGGAGTGCCGGGCCGACTCGAAATGCTTTATATTGGGCGCACGATAATTGACCCCCGCATAGAAAGTGCCTATCCACACGCCACCCTCGCTGTCGGTCATGATCGGGTACACGAAGGGGCCCGAAAGCGACGAGGCCCGCAACTCGTCGCGTTCATAAAGATTCAGCCGTCCCGACTCGGGATCATAGACGGCGAGTCCGCGGTCAACGCCCATCATAATCAGATTGTCGGGGGAAAGCGTCATCGAATGAATGTGAAACGTCGTGTCGTCCTGTCCGACAGTCGGAACTTTCCGCGCCTTGCCTGTAACCGGGTCGTAACATATCAGGCCGCCGTTCCACTCCCCTATCCACACTCGCCCCATCCGGTCCTCGACCATAGCGCTTGAACGGAGGTCGACACCCTTGCCGTCAATTATTATGGGGACCTTCCTGAACCTGTGGGTTTCAGCATCGAAAAGAAACAGGCCGTCGGTTACAAACGCGCCCAACGCCCACACCTCGTCCTGACTGTCGACATATATATTGCTGATGCTGTTGGAAACAGCCGGGACGCTGAAATGCTCGACCACCATGTCGGGCGATACCCTGTAGATTCCGGTTGAAGACATTCCCACCCATATATTACCCCTGCGGTCAGAGGTCAGGCTGAATATATTGCCCGATATTTTCGGAGCCTTCTCGTCGGCATACCTCAGCGTCGGTTCTGACAATCGCTCATATTCAGGGTCGTAACAGAGCAACCCGTTGTCGGTGGCTATCCACAGGCTGTTGCCGGCAATGGCCATCGCGGTGACATAGTTGTCACTGACCGATGACTCAACCGCCTCGGTGGGGAGAAAAACCTTGAACTGTCTGCCGTCGAAACGCACAAGGCCGCCGTCGGTCGCAAACCACACAAACCCGCAGCTGTCCTGAACGATGGCGCGAATACAGTTGGACGGCAGGCCGTCGGAGGTGGTGTAGTGACGAAACGAAGGTGCGGAGGCGACAATGGCGTGGAGCGACATAGCCGACAATAGCAGAATAAGGCAGATAGTGCAAAGTTTTTTCATGGTTAGCGCAAATTTACGAAATTTTCGGTCAACGACGCTACTTTTTCAACGTTGTTCCGTGAAATCGGACAGTATAGGGATGCTGCGGGTCGCCGGGATTATCCGGGCCGTCGATGTTGCGGCGGTGCTTGACAGGTGCACCCATGACCACGAGCCACAAGCGGGACAACGGGCGGCCGGCCGGAGCGGTAAACGAGATTGTCCCTCTGGCAGTCTTTCCGACAGGGGAATAGGTGGAATTTCCATCCTCGTCAACAGCCACGATGCCGTAACGCCACCCCGATTCCTCGGGATTGGGATTATAATATCCCTTTACACCCCTCTCGCCGCGAAAATCAACCTTGACCCGTTTTCCCGGCTTGGGGACAGTCAGTTCAATGGCGTTAAAGCCGTAATTTTCGGGCGCATTTTCCGGTGCGACACGATAGCGGCTGCCGCCGAGGTCGGTCATGGCGGTGTGCCACCGATTGGCGTATGGGCGCATGTTCTCCCGCACACGGTCAATGTCCCAGTTGACAAAACGACGCTGAATCTCAAACATTTCGTCACAGAACGCATCCTGACTCATCTCTTGCAGGCGGATATGGGTCATCGCGGGGTCCTCCCCCTCGCGCCCCTGTCTGAAAAGCTCGGCAATGTAGGGAAGTCCGTACTTTTCGCCCCAAATCTCAAGGACATAGGGAGAGCGATAGATGTTGTCGAGATGGAGAAATGCCTTGTGGGTAGCGTCGCGGTAGGCGTTGAGATGATAGTTCTCGTCAGTGGGCCAGTCGGGATTCACCTGCCAGAGCATCCACTGCGATGCCATCTCGAAAAATCCGCATCCGCCCCAAGCCACGCCCTCGCCGTCACACACAATCTGGCTCTGAAACGAGTGGCCAAGCTCGTGGGCGATACAGTTGAGCTTGGAGTCCTGCACACGGTTGGGAGCAATCCAC
Source organism: uncultured Porphyromonadaceae bacterium (assembly GCA_947176615.1). GTDB lineage: Bacteria > Bacteroidota > Bacteroidia > Bacteroidales > Muribaculaceae > Duncaniella. The sequence goes on along the minus strand of CAMWRO010000074.1, from coordinate 2,225 downwards.
AACGCCCCTATCTCGCCGTCATAATCGCCGCCGTAGGCAGTTCCCTCAAGCGAATAGTCGAGCATGACCATCATCTTGTAGCGGTCAGCCTTGGTGCCGGGTTTGACAAACGCAAGGTCGCGGTAGAATGTCGAGTAAAAACTTTCAAGGCGGGCAAGGAGATTGGCGAGGTCCACTTTCATGTTGTTGCCGTCGAGGTCGGGAGCGGTCGTGATGTTGCCGCCAAACCCGGGGGCCCAGAACAGCACTACGTTTTCGGTCGAAACCATGCGGTCATAGCTCCACTTCGATGCGGAATCGGCAAGGTCCATTCCCTGCAGGTCGCCGGGAATATATATAGCCTTCTCCTGATATTCGGCCGCCGATGCAGTCAGGGCCGCAGCGGCAAGGATGCAAAACGGTATAATTGATTTTTTCATAATTTCTCGTCAAAGGTACGAAAGTCACAAAAGAAACAAAAATTCCTCTTGTGACTTTCTCCCTTTTTTACCTAAATATTGTAATGTAACAAAATGTGGGCGGATTGTAGGGGCGCGTTGATTTTACACTACTTGAAATTATAGCGGACGGTCATGCGGAAAATCTTCGACTCGCCGTTGACGGTGTAGATGAACACGGGGCGCATCTCGCGTACGTCGCCGGCTGCTCCCGCCTCAGTGCCGAGTTTGCCGAGATCGAGTACCGAGCCGGAGATTTCGTAGTAAACCAAGTGACCTTCACCCCAGCTGACGGCATTACCGTCGGCGTTAAGCCAGTAACCGAGGTTGGCGGTAGGCATGTCGCTGAGCGAGCCGTCCGACTCTTGGTTGAAGACCACTATCTTCCCTTCCTGTGCCACCTGTTTCTCGCCCACCTTAGGCTGAACCATCGACGAGGCGATAGCGTCGAGCGACAGGCCGAAGAAATCGGCAACCGCTTTCTCGGCGATGTCATAGTGTGCGGCAATCCAGTCCTCATTGGTAACGCTCACCTTGATGTCGAGCTGACCGTGCAACTCGCCGTCGACCTCGGTATAAACTGCCTGAGGAGCCTCGGCATAATTGGAGAGGTCAGTGCCTTCGAGGGTAATCGCATAGGGGAACTGCGGGTCGTTTGACTCGATTTCGTCCCATCCGTGCGACATATAGGTCTCGGGGGAACCCTGAACGACGAGATAGAGATATTCGGTTCCGGCGGGGACATTGAATGTCAACCGTCCCGATGCATCCTTACCGACGTTGCCGTAGGTGCGGGTCTCGCCGCTCACGGCGACAAAGCCGTAGCGCCATCCCATGTTCTCGGCACCGCCGACGGCATTGTAGCTCGACGGTTTGCCCTGTGCCACACCGTCGCCGTCGACCATCTGCGACTTGTCATTGTCGGCAACCGGCGCGCCGTAAGAAAGGCCGCGGAAATTGACGGCAACCTCTCCGCCATCGGCGGGAACGTCGAGCGGAATCACGTTGAAACCGGTGGCTCCGGGGCAGCTGCCGTAGGTAATCTGATATTCGCCGGTCGAATTCATCACAAACGAGGGGTTGTAGCGGTTCTGATAACCGGCTGCATACTCGCGCACGCCGGCTATATCGTAGGTCGCCATGCGGGCGGCGTAGTCAAAGAGTTCCTCGCGGGTGACAGCGTAGTCGCCGTTGTTATAGAGGCGTGTGTAGGCCGAGATGGCATCCTCGGGAGCGTTTGACTCTTTCCAAATGCGGCCATAGCAGTCAACACCATGCTTTTCAACCCAGTAGCTCTGCAACCAGTAGGATGCATAACGCTGCCACTCGTGGTGGAAGTGACGGTGACAGTTGGCGAGCCACACGGGGTAGTTGTAGCTTTCAAACTGCTCGATGGGATAGTCGCGCTGTGCCTGCCACTGGGCGCACTGTTCCCAGTAGGCGCAACCGCCGTTGCCCGAGCCGTCGGGGCCCACGAAGCCATAGCGGAAACCGCTCTGGAAGTCATTGGGCGCGCCCTGAGTCTGAACGCGGTCGGCATAGGTCTGATACTGGAACGAGTGACCGATTTCATGGGCGATAGTCGACCCGACAGGCTGACAGGTCGAGGGATTCACCCACAACGCGCCGATCATGTCGTCATATCCGCTGCCGGTTGCAAGCCACTCGGTCTGATAGAGCAGGTAAATCTCCATCTTGTGCTTGTCGAGACCCGATTTCCCCTGCCCGAGCGTGGCCATGCCGCGCTTGTTGATATTGGTGTCGAAAAATTGCTCGGCCTTGCCAAGA
>CAMWRO010000073.1 GCA_947176615.1 uncultured Porphyromonadaceae bacterium | reverse complement strand
CGGGTGTGTTATGTGCAGGGCGCAAATTGCAGTTATCTTTGCGTTGATATAACTACTTAATCATTAACCGCTATCATGAAAATATCGAGATAATCGGCAGCGGCCGGTTTCTGTTTTTTGAAAGAATTTATGAGACATCTGATATTGGCATTATTGACTGTGGCTGCCATCGGGACCGGTGGTCAGGCGGCCTCGCGATACCAGTTCCGCGACACGACGCTGACCTGTGAGGAACGTGTCAACGACCTGTTGCGACGGCTGACAGTCGACGAGAAGATAGGACTGTTGCGCGCCACTTCCCCGGCTATACCGAGGCTCGGGATAAGCGGATACAATCACGGCAACGAGGCGCTCCACGGCGTGGTGAGGCCGGGCAAGTTTACCGTGTTCCCACAGGCGATAGGTCTTGCGGCCACATGGAATCCGTCGCTGATTCACCGTGTCGCCACCGCTATCAGCGACGAGGCGCGCGGGCGATGGAACGAGCTTGGACAAGGTGCGTTGCTTGATGCCTCCCACAGCGGGTTGCTCACATTCTGGTCACCCACAATCAACATGGCTCGCGACCCACGCTGGGGCCGCACCCCCGAGACCTATGGCGAGGATCCGTTTCTGACGGGAGAAATCGCCGTGGCCTTTGTGCGCGGCCTTCAGGGTGACCATCCGCGTTATATAAAATGTGTGTCCACTCCCAAGCATTTTGCCGTCAACAACGAGGAGCACAACCGCGGGTGGAATATCGTCACAGTGCCCGAGCGGGACCTGCGAAACTATTATTTTCCCGCTTTCGAGAAATGTATCCGCGAGGGTAACGCGCAGAGCATCATGAGTGCCTATAACGGTGTCAACGGTTATCCGTGTTCAATCAACAAGTGGCTGCTGACCGATGTGTTACGCGGCGACTGGAATTTTGACGGCTATGTGGTGTCGGATTGCGGCGCGCCCGAATATGTCGTGTCGCTCCACCATTACACCAACTCTTATCCTGAGGCAGCGTCACTGTGTCTCAAGGCGGGACTTGACTTGGAGTGTGGCGACAACGTGTATATCGGCCCGCTGAAAGAAGCCTATAACAGCGGGATGGTCACGATGGCCGAGATTGACTCGGCTGCCTGCCGGGTGTTGCGCGGACGGTTGCGCCTCGGCCTTTTTGACGACCCTGACGACAATCCCTACAATTCCATCCCCTCCTCGGTTGTGGGATGTGCTGAACATCAGCAGCTTGCCGCCGAGGCCGCGCGGCAGAGCCTCGTGCTGCTGAAAAACAGCGACTCGATGCTCCCGCTCGACCTTGACGCGATAAAGTCGATAGGGGTGGTGGGAATCAATGCCGCCAAGTATGAGTTTGGCGATTATAGCGGCACTCCTCTCAATACACCCATGTCGGTTCTTGACGGCCTGCGCGAGCTTGCGGGCGACAGGGTGGAGGTCAATTATGCACCGTGGAACTCTGCAAACTCATCCTATACACTCCTTGGCCCGACAGCGATGCCCGACGGCGTGAAAGTGGAATATTTCTCCAACGCCGATCTATCGGGTACCCCCGTCACCGTTCAGGACTCATACATCTACTATGACCCGAAAAATCAGCCGCCTAACCCCAATGTTCCCGCATCGCCCATGTCAATCCGCTGGACCGCCGAGGTTGTGGCCCCTTCGACAGGCCGGGCACAGTTTGCAGTGACGAGCGATGACGGGTGCCGCCTTTATTTTGACGGCAGGCTGATGGTTGACCATTGGGAAATACGTCCCGAGGCCACCAATTATGCCACTGTCAAGATTGAGAAAGGCAAGCGTTACAAAATCGTTCTTGAATACTTTGACAACGGCGGCGAGGCTATTGCGAAACTCGCGTGGCGCACACCCGTGGTCGAGGGGACGAGACCGATTGACAAATATGGTGACGCAGCGCATGTCCTTGAAACAAGCGACGTGGCTGTCGCCGTCATGGGCATCGACCGCACCATTGAGCGCGAAGGTCAGGACCGGGAGTCTCTCGACCTGCCTGCCGACCAGACCGAATTTATCAGAGAGGCGTTGAAAATCAACCCCAACCTCGTGGTTGTGCTCGTGGCCGGAAGTCCGTTGTCGATAAACGAGATTGACGAGTCGGCTCCGGCGATACTCTATGCGTGGTATCCCGGCGAGCAGGGAGGCCGCGCGGTTGCCGAGGCTCTTTTCGGCGATTACAATCCGGGAGGCCGTCTGCCGCTGACATTCTATCGCGGGATGGCCGACCTTCCCGCCTTTGACGACTATGACATCACCCACGGACGCACCTACCGCTATTTCACCGGCAAGCCGCTCTACCCATTCGGTTACGGGCTGAGCTATACCACGTTCTCTTATTCCGACATGCGCGCAGAGGCAGTGGGCGACAGTGTCGCTGTCAACGTGACCGTTACCAATACCGGCAATCGGGACGGCGACGAGGTGGTGCAGCTCTATGTCTCGACTCCGTCAGGTTCCCCGCTTGCGCCCGTCAGGCAGTTGACAGGTTTCAGCCGCGTCAGCATCCCGGCGGGAGAGAGTCGCGATGTCGTGATGACGGTCGGGATTGACGACTTGAAACTGTGGGACGAAGACTCGGGCGGATTTGTGTTGCCCGAGGGGGATTATCTGTTTCAGACAGGAGCCTCGTCGGCCGACTTGCGGTTACAGAAAATCGTGCGCCTTCCCGCGTCGTCGGGAGTCAAAAATGCAGAGGTTGCGCCCGATGTCAATGTCACCCCGGTCAAAAACGGGGTTGAAATCGTGGCCGACGGTCAGTGCAGCGTAGTTGTCCACGACCTCGCCGGAATCACATCCGGCCGCGCCCGTTTCCCGGCCGGCCGCGGCCACATCGCGCTTGCCCCCGGTTTCTACCTTGTCACCGCCACAACGGCCGCCGGGACCTCCACCGTCAAGGTCCTCGTCAGGTAGCGACATTATTTGGATTATCGTTAAACGCCTCCGCACAGCCACCCGGCCCTGCGGAGGTTTTTTCTTGCCCGATATAAAAACTTTTTAGTGGGTGGAGGGATTATATCTATATCAACTATTTATTTGAAGTGGTTTAGTCCATCGTTTTGATATGTCAGTCTCACGTCCCTATACATTTGACCGCGTGGTCAGGATTGTCGGCAGTATCGCGCTGCTGGCCGGCGCCGTGTGGCTTATTAATCTGCTGAAGAACGTGTTATTGCCGTTTTGCGCGGCGTGTCTTATTGCCTATCTGCTTGAGCCGCTTGTCGAGATTCAGCAGCGGTGGCTGAGGCTGAAAGGCCGGGCCATTCCCATTTTCCTTACCCTTGTCGAGGTCGCGTGTGTTCTCGCGCTTATGGGATATTTCTTTGTGCCCTCTGTCGTGAATGAGATTCACGACGTGGGGGAAATGTTGAAAAACAGTTCGGGGGAAGGGACATCAGTCCCGTTTGTGCCTCAGAAGGTGGTCGATTATGTCAACCGTTATATAAACACGATCAAGATAAACGAGCTGCTTGAAAGCGGGAGGTTTGAGACCATTGTCGATACCGGCACGTCGGTCATCACATCGACGCTCAACTTTCTTTTTCACACTCTCGAATGGCTGCTGATGTTCATATATGTCATCTTTGTGCTTGTCGACTATGAACATCTCATGAAAGGTTTCCGGCTGCTCGTGCCGCCGAAATACCGCCCCATAGCCTATAAGGTGGGCGACGACATCAAGGCCGGCATGAACCGCTATTTTCGCGGACAGGCGTTGATAGCACTCTGTGCGGCAGTCTTTTACTGCATCGGGTTCTCGATTGTCGGGATTCCGCTGGCGATAATCCTCGGCATCCTTGTCGGGGTTCTCTACATGATACCTTATTTCCAGTATGTCACGCTGATACCCGTCACGCTTGTGTGTCTCATTGACTCGATGGGGGGCCATGTGGGATTCTGGTCACAACTGGGGCAGTGCATCCTCGTCTATGTTGTCAGCCAGTGCATCTGCGACTATGTGCTGACACCTAAAATCATGGGAAAGGCGATGGGACTTAATCCGGCCATAATCCTGCTGTCGCTGTCAGTGTGGGGAACGTTGCTCGGCCTTATCGGCATGATTATCGCCTTGCCTCTGACCACATTGCTGCTCGCCTATTACCAGCAATATGTACTGAACCGTCATGACATACCCGACTCCGAAAAGCTCGAAGACCGGTCGACCCTCCACGAAATCACCGACAAGTGACAGGGCGGTTCAGAGGTCGTTGTTATTATTATATGTCAGCGCCGTCTTTAAGTGCTTGGCCGAACCATGCGAGAGCGCAAAGGATAACGATGATGAATGCCAAGTCAGTCTACAATCTGTTTATAAATTCTACAATTGCATCGAGTACTTCGGGTGAGATAGTCTCGCGAATTTCGCCATATTCGCTCATTTCCCCTGTCACGGCATGCTGCATCAGGTGGTTTAGTCGGGGCATCAGCATTGTTTTGGCCTGTGGCACAAGATTCTGAATGACAGTCAGGTTGTCAGGTTCAACCTGAACATCTTTGTCACCGTTTAGTGCCAAGACCGGGCATTTTACCTTTTTCAGGTAATTGCGCGGATTCAAGCCGATGAAAGCGTCCAACCAAGGGGTGCGCATCTGCTGTGTCATTTTAAGCGATGACAGAATCAGCGGGTTCACTGTAATTCCCGACGCTGCGGCCAGCGAGTCAATGTCGACGGGAGTTGATATTCCTTTCAGGCTCTGCCCGGCCATAGTGTCAAATAGCGCGTCAATCAGTCTGAGGCTGTTTTCTTTATCTGTTCCGGTTATTCCCGCCTTGTCAAGGCCGCGGCTGTTCTGCCTCATCAGTGTCTCTTTTCCCGAGACAGCCATTCCGGCAAGCGAAACAATGAAATCGGGAATATTTTCGGCTCCCATCATGAATGCTATCGTGCCGCCTTCGGAGTGGCCCAGAATGCCGACTGTCCCTAACGCGGGAATCGAGCGAAGAAACGACACTGCGCCCACGGCATCTCCCATGAGTGTGTCGGTTGTGGCTGTCAGGAAATTGCCCCCTGATTTTCCGGTGCCACGGTCATCGTATCGGAGCGAGGCGATGCCGTTGCGGGCGAGATGGTCGGCAATGACTGCAAACGGGCGATGTTCCATCAGTTCCTCGTCGCGATTCTGCGGCCCGCTGCCGGTCACCATCACTATGGCCGGAATCTTGCCCGCTGCCGGCCGGTCAGGGAGAGTCAGGGTCGCGCTCATAATCGCGCCGTCGGGAGCCGCGAAAGTCGTGTCGGTGACACTGTAGGGAAACGGCGGTTTGGGCGTCTGAGGACGGCGTTCTTCTATCGGGGATTCAGGCGACAGAGTGAGCGGGAATGAATAGCCTCGCTGGCTGAAAGAGCCCTTGATTTCCTCCGAGGCGATTTTTCCGTTATAAGTCGCGCCTATCACGGCGCATGTCAGTGATACCGAGTCGGCCGTGCAGAGAGTGACGGTTGTCGGAATCCCTTTTGCGCCCTGAGACGGGGAGTCGAGCGTGCATTGCGTGGTGCCGTCGGCGGTTTCTGAAAAATTGAATACGAGAGGGAGTTTCATCTGTCCCAGATCAAGGTCTCCGCGCCAAGTGCCGGTCAACCCGTAGGCCTGCGTCGCCGACATCAGCATTGCCGTCAGCAACAGGACATAATATTTCAGTAATCGATTCATAGTAAAGTCAAACATCATTGCCTGTCGCAAAGATATAAAAAAATTCCGCAGCAATTGCAAAATATATACAGTATATATAGGAAAAACGCTGAAACCGGTCGGTTTCAGCGTTTTCCGTGTTGTCTTACCTGGATTCGAACCAAGACAGGCAGAACCAAAAACTGCAGTGCTACCATTACACCATAAGACAATCCTTGTGCCCAAACCTCGCGCTACGAGGTCTAAAGCGATGCAAAGTTATAACTTTTTATCGGGACTGGCAAATTTTTTGACAAATTTCGTGGAAATGTCGTGTAGTTGCCGAGCCTGATCAGTTCATTTCATCAAATTTTGCGCTGACGGCGGTCGCGATGCGCTCCATTTCCTCGGCCGGAAGTGTCATTTTGGACGAGAAGTCCATATCTTTCTCGGTGTTGAGGGGGATGAGGTGGATGTGGGCGTGGGGCACTTCGAGACCGATTACGGCGATGCCGATGCGCTTGCAGGGCATGACGGCTTCGAGGGCGGCAGCGACGCGCTTGGCAAAGAGGGTCAGGTCGCGGTATTCCTCGTCGGTGAGGTCAAAGATGTAGCTGACTTCGCGGCGGGGAATGACGAGGACATGGCCGGGAGCCACGGGGTTGATGTCGAGGAAGGCATAGTGGCGGTCATCGGCGGCAATCTTGTAGGACGGGATTTCGCCGGCGGCTATTTTGCTGAAAATGGTTGCCATGACGTGACGCGGTTTAGAAGTTGATTTCCACAATTTCAAATTTCATCAGGCCGGCGGGAACCTTGATTTCGACCACTTCGCCGAGCTTGTGGCCGAGAAGACCTTGGGCGATGGGGGTGCTGGAGCCGATTTTCTTCTCCTTGAGATTGGCCTCGCTGTCGGCGACGATGGTGTATTCCATAGCCATGCCGTTGGCCACGTTTTTGATTTTGACGCGGTTGAGAATCTGGACCTCGTGGTTGTTGAGCTTGGACTCGTCGATGATGCGCGAGTTGGCAACGAGGTCTTTGAGCTGCGAAATTTTCATTTCGAGCATTCCCTGAGCCTCTTTTGCGGCATCATATTCCGAGTTTTCCGAGAGGTCGCCTTTGTCGCGGGCTTCGGCGATTGCGGCTGATATGCGGGGACGCTCTACCGATTCGAGGTAGGCGATTTCTTCCATTTTTTTCTTGTAACCATCCTTGGTCATGTAAGTGATAGCCATGGTAGTAATGAATTTTTAAAAGTGAGAGGGTTTTGGTCAAACGTAAAAAATATAGAATCTCGATGCCGTGAAGGCTACGAGACCCTAATGATTTCTTGATATTTTTATCTGTGACAAAGGTACGGTTTTTTTGCTGCGGGTGCAAACGTTTTGGGAGTTTTTAACAAATGTGCCGTGCGGTTTATAAGTCAAGCAACGGGTCGTAGCCGGGGTCAAGCGGGTCGAGACAGGGATTTTCCGATTCGTTTTCAAGGCGGGAGCGCTCGGTTGAATAGTCGGGTATCATGCGGCAGATGTAGTTGATTACCGAGTACACGCTGCCTGTCATCTGACTGTCAATTGTGGCATATTTGTTGTAGCCTTTATAAAGGTATATGTCAATAGACGGCGCGCCGCACAGCATCATTGCATCGGGGTCAGGCTCATTTTTTATGTTGGCATCGTTGATGGTTTTGAGCAGCCCTTTGAAACTTGTCCCTTTGGCAAAATTGTAAGAGTCGCGAGCCGTGGATGTGCCGGTCGTGTTGGTGACTTCAAATTCGATGCCGCCGGGGGTAATGGTGATTGTGTAGGTATAGGTAATGGCCGTGGAGTAGTTGGCTTCGGTCATCACAATCATGTCGGTCGAAGGTTGGGCGGTTATAGTCTTTTTTTTGAGGCTTGACGCTATGGCACCGGCCACGGCTTGGGGGCGCGAGGCGGTGGGTTTTGCCGCGTTGAGGTTGAACACGAGAGTGGTTGCAATAAGGAGTGTGATTGTCAATGTTTTCATAATAATGCTGTTATTTCTTTAAAGGCGTAGGTTGATGTGTGGTCGTCGGGGAGAATGGCGAGGGTGAGGTGGCCTGTCGGGGCGACGTCGACGATGCGGGCCGACAGGCGGCTGCCCGTGGCCGGGTCGAGGTAGGGGTAGTAGCCGTCGTTGCGCCACAGTGACTCGATGTAGTCGCCGTGGAGTGACAATGCGCCTCCGTGACGGTCGATACGGGAGAAGGTGGTGAGGATTTCGTCGACAAACTCGCGCTCGATTTCGTCGAGCGGCGTGATGCGGCCCGTGAGCTGGAAAAGCGAGACGGGGTTGGGCGCGTCGCTCAGAAAACGCTCTTGGTTGATGTTTATGCCGATACCGGCTATCGAGTGGCCGATGCGGTTCCCGATGAGGGAGTTTTCGATGAGTATGCCGCAGATTTTGAGGTCGTTGACATAGATGTCGTTGGGCCACTTTATGGCGACATGGGCCTCGGCGGGAAGATGGCGTCGCAGGACGGTGACGATGGCGAGCGACACAGCCTCGGAGACGGCAAACTGCTCGCGGGCAAGGATTGTCTCGGGTTTGAGCAGCACTGACATGGTGATGTTGCGCCCGGGAGCGGCCTCCCAAGTGTTGCCCCGCTGTCCGCGCCCGGCAGTCTGGCAGCGCGTTGTGACCACCGTGCCGTGGGGCGACTCGGCGGCGATGGCCGCAAGCTCGGTGTTGGTCGACCCCGCCTCGGGAAGTGTGATGATATGTGGAATGGTCATGTGAAAAACAGATGTAATAGTGTGATAAGCTGCGGAGTGGCAAATCCATGCACGCCAAGGCGTGGAGTTTTGCATGGCCACGCCGCTCCGCGGCTTTTATCGAGACGGCACCCTGAGGTAGATGTAGATGGCCATTGCGATGATAGCGAGGCCGATGACGGCGTAGAGGATGCGGGCGCGGCGGCGGGGGAGAGACCCGGTGACGGCGCGCACACTCGGGGAGGTGAAAAACCATTCCCGGTTCATCACGGCTGCGGCGAGGGAGAGTCCGCCCGAGAGGAGGAATATCCCTGATAATATATATGTGGCGGTGTCGATGCTCAAAATTCGAGGTCTCGTGAGCCGTCGGGGTTGACGGTGATGCGGACGCGCACGGTGTCGTCGGGGAGGATGTCGTCGATGCGCTCGGGCCATTCGAGCAGGCAGAGCGCGCCGGAATCGAAGTAGTCCTCGACACCGATGTCAAATGCCTGATCAAGCGACTCGATGCGGTATAGGTCGAAGTGATATATCAGCTCTGCTGTTGTGTCAGAGCGGTATTCGTTGATGATGGAGAATGTGGGGGAGCCTGTCGGGTCTTCCTCCACGCCGAGGGCGCGGCACAGGGCGTTGATGAAAGTGGTCTTTCCGGCACCCATCTCGCCATAGAAGGCGTAGACGGTCTCGTCGCCCATGTTCTGCACAAATTCTTTGGCCGCTTGGTCGATGCGGTCGAGTGATGGAATGGTTATCTTCATATCGTGATTTATTTGAGAGATGTTAAACCTTAAACTTTACTTTGCTGTCAGCGTCACGAGGGGTACGAGCATTTCTTCGAGCGAGATGCCGCCGTGCTGGAAAGTGCCCTCGTAGTACTGGACATAGTAGTTGTAGTTGTTGGGATAGGCGAAAAACTCGCGGTTGGTGGCAAAAATGTAGGTCGACGAGATGTTGGGCGAGGGGAGGCCGAAGCGTTCCGGTTTTTTGATTTCGTAGACCTGCTTGGGGTTGTAGGAGAGGTTTTTGCCCACCTTGTAACGGAGGTTGGTATTGGTGTTCTTGTCGCCCACGACCTTGATGGGGTTGTCGACGCGCACGGTGCCGTGGTCGGTCGTGAGGAGGATTTTGTAGCCTTTCACGGCGATGCGGCGCAGGATGTCGAGGATGCCCGAGTGGCGGAACCACGACTCGGTCAGCGAGCGGTAGGCGGCGTTGCTTGAGGCAAGCTCGCGGATCATCTTTGACTCGGTGCGGGCGTGGGAGAGCATGTCGATGAAGTTGAACACGATGACGTTGAGGTCGTTGTCCTCCAGTGCGGCGAAGTCGCGCAGCAGTCGCTCGCCGGCGGTGGAGTCGTTGATTTTGTTGTAGGAAAAACGGCAGCGGCGGCGGTGGCGCTCAAACTGTGTCGCAATCAGCGGCGACTCGTTGAGGTTTTTCCCCTCGGGCGATTCCTCGTCGACCCACAGGTCAGGGAACATGCGGGAGATGTCAAGCGGCATGAGTCCCGAGAAGATTGCGTTGCGGGCATACTGCGTCGCGGTGGGGAGGATGGAGCAGTAAAGGTCCTCCTCGGTGTTGAACACGTCGGTCAGCAGCGGTTTCACGGCGCGCCACTGGTCAAGGCGGAAGTTGTCGATGAGGATGAAAAACACCTTGTCGCCCGCGTCGAGCATCGGGAAGATGCGTCGCTTGAAAATGTCGGGCGACATGAGGGGGCGGCGCGGGTCGTCGGGGTCGGTGACCCATTTCTCATAGTTTTTCTTGACAAACTTGCCGAAAGTGGTGTTGGCCTCGATTTTTTGCATTTCGAGCAGCTCGTCCATGTTGGTGTCGGCCGATGCGAGCTCGATGTCCCAGAACACGAGCTTGCGGTAGGTCTCCATCCAGTCGTCGATGGTGTAGGAGTCGTTGATGAGCGAGGCTATGCGGCTGAATTCCTGCTGGTAGTCGCTCGTGGTGCGGCGCGACACGAGGCTCTCGCTGTGGAGGTTTTTCTTGATGGAGAGAAGAATCTGGTTGGGGTTGACCGGTTTGATGAGGTAGTCGGCAATCTTGCTCCCCACGGCTTGGTCCATGATGTTTTCCTCCTCGCTCTTGGTAATCATCAGCACGGGGATGTGGGGCGCGATCTGCTTGATGCGTTGCAGGGTTTCGAGGCCTGTCAGGCCGGGCATGTTCTCGTCGAGGATGATGATGTCGACCGGTTGCGACTCGACGATGTCAAGTGCGTCGTGGCCGTTGTTGACGGCGACAACGTCGTAACCTTTGGCTTTTAGAAACATGATGTGGGGCTTGAGGAGGTCAATCTCGTCGTCGGCCCAAAGTATGGTGAAATTGCTCATTGCTGACAATATTTTTTTAGAAATCAAACAACGGGTCATCCCCTTCGGTTCCCTCGGGATAGTCGGGGA
>CAMWRO010000072.1 GCA_947176615.1 uncultured Porphyromonadaceae bacterium | reverse complement strand
AAGGGTCAGTCGATGTCGAGATAGACAACGAGGTTTTCTCACTCAAAGACCTTCTCGACCAGTACCGAGCCAACCGATATGTGCAACTGAAAAACGGCGTCCGCGCCGTCATCGACGATAAGTATATCCGTCGACTTGAACGCATCTTCCGCATCAAAAAGGGGAAGAAAAACAATGTCGAAGCATCATTCTTTGACATCCCCGAGATTGAAAGCCTCCTCGGCGAGTCTACCGACAGCAAGAGTTTCAGCCACTACCGAGAGTTTTACGAAGGATTCAACCGGCTGCACGACGAAAAACTTGATATTCCCGGCCTCAAAACACAACTGCGTCCCTATCAGGCCGAAGGCATTAAATGGCTCCGCTATCTTCACGACAACAACATGGGTGGCTGCCTCGCCGACGACATGGGCCTCGGCAAGACCATTCAGACCATCGGGATGCTCTCGCTGCTCTATCCAGCCACAGCCGAGCCAACCCTCATCGTCATGCCGCGCAGCCTCCTGTTCAACTGGCAAAACGAAATCACACGTTTCAACCCGTCACTGAGCCTCTACACCTACTACACCCAGTCGCGAGACCTCGACGAAGCGATGAAACATCAAGTGATACTGACCACCTATGCCATCGTGCGCAACGACATCGAGGCATTGTCAGCCCGACAGTTCCACTACATAATCCTCGACGAATCGCAGAACATAAAGAACCTCACCGCCCAACTCACCCGGGCCACATTCATGCTCCACGGCGCCCACCGCCTCGCACTGAGCGGAACCCCCATCGAGAACAACCTTAGCGAGCTGTATTCCCTGTTCCACTTCCTCAATCCGGCGATGCTCGGGTCGCTCGATGACTTCAATTCACGCTATGCCAACCCCATCCAGCGCGACAACGACAAAGATGCTACCGAGAGTCTGCGCCGCAAGATTTTCCCCTTCATGCTGCGCCGTCTCAAGAAAGATGTGCTCAAAGACCTCCCTGACCGCATCGAGCAGACCATGTATGTTGAAATGGAATCTGAACAGAAGGCTTTCTATGAGCAGCGGCGGCGTTACTACAAGGAACGAGTCACACACACTCTTGCCACCGAGGGGTTACAACGCTCCCAGTTTGTCATGTTTCAGGCCCTCAGCGAGCTGCGCCGCATAGCCTCGGTCCCCGAAAGTCTCACCGACGGCAAAATTCCGTCACCGAAGGTCGAAATGCTCGTTGAACGTCTCGTTGAAAGCGTGGCAAACGGCCACAAGGCAGTCGTGTTCTTCAACTTCATTGCCGGAATCGAACTCGTCGGCGAGCAACTTGACCGCGAGGGTATCTACTACGCCTCCATGACCGGCTCTACCCGCGACAGACAGAGCATTGTCGAGCGTTTTCAGAACGACCGCGACTGCAAGGTATTGCTGATGACGCTGAAAACCGGCGGTGTGGGCCTCAACCTCACCTCGGCCGACACCGTGTTCATCTTCGAGCCTTGGTGGAACAAAGCCGCCGAGGAGCAGGCGGTAAACCGCCTTCACCGCATCGGCCAAAAGGCCAAAGTCATGAGCTATTCAATAATTACCCACGACACAATCGAGGAAAAAATCATGCAACTGCAGCAACAGAAAGCACAGCTTTTTGACAGTCTTATCAACAGCGACTCGTCGGCAACCAAACTGCTGACCGAGGAAGACATCAACTTCATTCTCAGCTAATCCCACCGCACAATGGCAACCAGTACTGTCACCCTATATGTCCCGGCTCTATCAATGCCGTTCTATCTCCAAAGCTTGAGCAAGACCGTCATTGACAAGATGGTGAAAATATTCAAACCCGCAATCAAGGGCAAAACCATCCGGCTCGTATCAGCCGAAACCGAAGTCGAAAAACACGATCCGGAATTGTCTATGTGCTTTACCAAGATGGTGTTCCCCACAAAAAATTTATCGCTGAAGGCTTTCAGAATCCTCTTTGGAGACAACCGAAATTTCAACATCTACCTTCAGGATTGCGCCACCCCGGAAATGCGGCAAGTCATAAAAGAAGTGTATGACAACTTTTACATTTCTGCCGACCGTGCCAAGCAGATTACCGGAGAAAACTTGCTTAAAGACGAAAACAGGCATTACTACTATTATTCCGATTATGACCTAAACCCATTTTACAACATCTTCTTTATCATATCCAACAACGGGCCGCGTGGATATTTCGGCAGCCGTTACGCTCTCTATCTCGGTCTGCCCGACTGCGTCAGATACCCCCTCAACCGACTCTATGGCAAAGAAAACGCCCCTCTCAACACCGTCGATGACATTGACGGCGCCCTGACTATCTTTTCAGCAGAATCAGAGTCCATGACAGCCTTGCAATCTGTTGAAAACCTTGCCAAGAGCAAACTAATCGACCTGACAAAGGCAAAGTTCACGCAGGCCGAAATCAAAAAGCTCGCCAAGATGATTCCCGTAAACGAGTTTTTCCCCGAGACTGACCGCAAGGAATACGCCCACCTGCGGCTGCAGTGGCTTCTCGTCTATCTGGTCAACGCAAATCTGATTCTTCCCCGAAAATCAGCCAAAACGTCACAATCTGTCCACGAACTGCTGCACACAGCATGGGAAAAGCAACCGTTATCGGCCGAGCTGCTGTCACCGCTGAGCTTTGTCAACATAAAAGGACTGCGGAAAAACATGCTTTTCAACTCCGGCATAACCGACCAGTATAGGATGACAACCCGGCTGCTGACTCAATTGAAAGGTGGTAAATGGAACGATATACAATCAATCTTAGACCTGCTGCATTCAGGAGAACGCGCAACTTGGCGAAACACCATATTCTATCCCACCGATTTCGACAAGATGGACATCGTCAACAAAGTGACCGACGACGAAGTTTACATCAGCGAATCCTACCGTCAGCTCGGCGTGCCGTTAATCGGTGCCATCTTCTTCGGTCTCGCTGCTATCGGGGCGGTAGACATAGCCTATTCCGATACCAAAGACTCGGAATCACCCTACATGGGGTTAAAATATGTCAGGATGACCGCATTCGGAGCCTATCTGACCGGTCTGATGCAAACTTACGAGCCACCGACAATCGACACAGCCGACGCTCCGGGGTTCCAGCTTGACGACACAACACTGACAATCTATTCCGAGCCGGGCAACAACCTTGATACTCTCATGAACCAATTTGCCGAACAGATAGGCCCGCGGCGTTTCGCGTTAACGACTCAGTCATTCCTCCGTAACTGCAACGTTCCCGAAGATGTGACGGCCAAAATAGACGAGTTCAAGCGCCTCTTGCCGCGCGAAATCCCGCCGTTATGGAACGCCTTCTTTGACATGCTGAAAAAGAAGTCCCGGTCTGTTAAAAGAGAACCGGTCTCAGGATATTATCTATTCCGGATACCATCCGACGACAAAGAATTGCAGCGGCTCCTATCGACCGCCTCTGAAATCAGGCAATATGTCATAAAAGCTGAAAATTACATGATACTTGTCAAAACTGAAGACTATTCACGGCTGAAACAACTACTCAAAAGGCACGGATACATCCTTTAGGGCAATCCGATTTGGTGACATCGGCGGTTATTGCTAACTTTGCAGCATCAATAAGGAAAAAGAAATTTAGAGAGATGAAATTCTGTTGCAAAGCTCTTTTTACAGCATCGCTGACCGCAATATGTGCACTTTCGTCAGCAGCCGAAGATACAGTCAACTATGTTCCGCGCATAAACGGCGCGATACGGTCACGCTGGGAAATGGACCTCGACAATGATGCCAGCCGCTTTCAGGTCAGAAACGCCCGACTGAGCATTGCCGGAAACATTGCCCCGGCCATCGATTACTTTGTGCAGACAGACCTCTGTGACCGTGGCAAGATGAAAATCCTTGACGCTTGGGGACGTCTTGAACTCACTGAAGGACTTAAATTTCAAGCGGGACAATTCCGTATGCCATTCGGAGTAGACCCTTTCCGCGCACCTGCCAACTATTATTTTGCCAACCGCTCGGTCATCGGGAAAGAGGTGTGCAACGTCCGCGCCGTGGGTGCCAAACTGTCCTATGCGTTCCCCCGCATCCCGCTGACACTTGATGCCGGTGCGTTCAACCCCACTTCAATCGCCGACCATGACGTGTGGGTCAAAACACTCTCCTATGCAGCCAAGGCAGTCTACACCTTCCGCAATGTCGCCCTCTCGACAGGGTTCCAGACCATTGTTCCCGACAATGACCGCATCAACCTTTTCGGCCTCGGAACGACATGGCGGCATGACCGATGGATTGTCGAGGGTGAATACATGAACAAGCACTATACCCATGACTCTCACTCTACATGCCATGCCTACAACGTTTTTGCCAGCTATGCCATGCCGGTTAAAGCAGGCATATTTAACCAAGCCTCGTTTCAAGGCCGATTTGACGGCATGACCGACCACAGCAACGGCACCCGCAACAGTGACGGGGTTCTGACCACCACCGACCCGGCCCGCAACCGCATAACCGTCGGTGGCACCCTGACACATGCCTATAAAGCCGTTCACGCCGACTTCCGCCTTAACTACGAGAAATATTTCTACCACCACGGCACAACCCCTGCCGAGGGTCAAGGTGACCGCCTCGTCGCCGAGCTCGTCATCCGATTCTGATTCTATAAGAGGGCGTTTTAAAAACGACCTCTAAGAAGGTGTCTCATAAGTTTTCAGGATAATTTTGCACGCAAGTAGAAACAACTGCAACTTCCGCGACGCGACCCGTCACATTTCTTATCATTATTTAGTTGTAATTATGGAAAGATTTCCTTAATTTTGCGTGTCAATAATTTGAACTACATATCTTAAAACTTAAAATATCAATCATCAATGACTATCGATCAGTACAACTTTGCCGGAAAGAAGGCAATTGTCAGAGTGGACTTCAATGTGCCCCTCGATGAAAACGGTAACATTACCGACGACACCCGCATCCGCGGTGCTCTCCCCACCCTCAAGAAGATTCTTGCCGACGGTGGCAGCCTCATCATCATGAGCCACATGGGCAAACCCAAAGGCAAAGTGAACCCCAAATTCTCACTCGGCCAGATTAAGGATGCCGTTGCCAAGGCACTTGATGCCGAAGTTGAATTTGCCGAAGATTGCGCCAAGGCAGCCGATCAGGCCAAGGCTCTCAAGCCCGGCGGCGTTCTCCTGCTTGAAAACCTCCGCTTCTATCCCGAAGAAGAAGGCAAACCTGTCGGCATCGACAAGGAAGACCCCGGATATGACGCAGCCAAGAAGGAAATGAAAGAACGTCAGAAAGAATTTGCAAAGACCCTTGCAAGCTATGCCGACGTTTATGTAAACGACGCATTCGGTACCGCTCACCGCCGTCACGCCTCGACAGCCGTTATCGCTGACTACTTCGACGCTGACAACAAGATGCTCGGATACCTGATGGAGAAAGAAGTTCAGGCTGTTGACAACATCCTCAAGGACATCAAGCGTCCCTTCACCGCCATCATGGGCGGCTCAAAGGTTTCGACCAAAATCGGCATCATCGAAAACCTCATGGACAAGGTTGACAACCTCATCCTCTGCGGCGGTATGACCTACACTTTTGCCAAGGCTATGGGCGGCAACGTTGGTCTGTCACTCTGCGAGCTTGACAAACTTGATCTCGCTCTCGACATCATGAAGAAGGCCAAGGAAAAAGGCGTGAATCTCGTTCTCGGCACCGACTGTGTTGCCGGTGACGCATTCAGCAACGACTGCAACACTATGGTTTGCTCGGTAATGGAAATTCCCGAAGGCTGGGAAGGTCTTGATGCCGGCCCCAAAACCCGCAATGCTTTCGCTGACACAATCCGTCCTTCCAAGACTATTCTCTGGAACGGTCCTGCCGGAGTATTCGAGTTTGACAACTTTACTGCCGGTTCCCGTGCAATCGCCGACGCTATCGTTGAAGCAACTGAAAACGGCGCATTCTCGCTCGTTGGCGGTGGTGACTCGGTTGCCTGCATCAACAAGTTCGGCCTTGCCGACAAGGTGAGCTACGTTTCAACCGGTGGCGGTGCCCTTCTCGAAGCAATCGAGGGCAAGGAACTCCCCGGCGTAGCAGCCATTCAGGGCGGCAAGTAATAAACAGTGTGTGAACCATTCCCCCATGAGGGAATGGTAGTGCATAAAAACAAGCTGAGATCGTCGGCACTTCGTTGCCGATAGTCTCAGCTTATTTTTCATCGGGATTTTTGCGGGATTTGTCAAAATATTTTAATATATTTGCGAAAAATCCGTCAAACCAACCGACCATTATGAAACGATTATTTCTCATCTGTGCCATCATGGCATTCTTTACCGGCACTGTTTTCGGCTCAGGCCCGACTGTGACCTATAATTTCATTCAGGGACTGAATGCAGCTGATTTGGGAAACAATGAAGAAGCATTGAAATATTTCTCTGCCGAGATTGAAAAGCATCCCGGCAACGGTTTTGCCTACGCATGGCGTGGTAAAGTAAACGAGACTCTCGGCAACGATACCGACGCGATGGCCGATGCCAACCGTGCCGTAGCCAAAATCCCCAAGAAAGAAAAAACCTATCGCGCATTTGCCCATAACCTGCGCGGACGCCTGTTTCTCAAATCGGGCAACGCATCTCATGCGGCCGACGAATTTTCAACCGCGACAACGCTGCTCCCCGAAGTCGGCGAATCCTACGCACTCCGTGCAGAGGCTTTAATCGCGATGAACGACTACGAGGGTGCAATCAACGACCTCATTACAGCCATCGGCAAGGGATATGTCGACACTGTTCCACGAGCTATGCGCCTCCTTGTGGGGAGTGCCGGAAACGAGAAACTTGAAACCATCCCCGCCTACAAAACACTGCTTGAAAGCCTCGCCGGACAAAATTAATGCATAATTGCATTGTTATTCGACTTCCGCTTTTGACATCTCGTCATATTCCTCCCAACCCGGGTCATTCTCACAATAAATTTTGAGAGGTAGAACAGGCATGTCGGCAAGAGCTTCGTTGAGCTTGCGTCCGAAAATATGGGTGCTGAGCGCGTAGAAAATCCAGTTGCGCTCATCGGCTCCCGTGTATATGCCTGTCAATACGGCAACCGGGTCCTTGTGAAATTCCTGCATCAATCTCGCCTGAACCTCGTCCATGAGTTCCGAAGTCTCCACATCGGGCATACCGTTACGCCCTTCATAGGGCCAAGTGACTTCAACCCTGATGCTAAATCGCGGATTTTCACGGAACTTAGCCACATCCTTGCGTCCTGTCACCATGACGAGACGGCCATCCTCACTCTCGGCAGGAGCAGTCCACCACTCACCGTTTTCAATTATATTATCCATGTTGTCGTAACTTTTTGCATCAAATTTAAAAAGAATTTTCCAAATATTGAGTAAATTTGTCCTTTCAAAACGCTGAAAAAACATTTCGACAATGGAATTATTCAATACATTAGGTTTCGTGACATGGAATGCCGATCCCGTGCTGTTTCATCTCGGGGGATTCTCGCTGCGGTGGTACAGCCTTGCTTTTGCCGTGGGATTCCTCGTCGGTTACGAAATTGTGGCCCGGATTTTCCGTCATGAAGGAGCACCTGAAAGATGGTTGGGCATATTGCTTATGTGGACCGTCGCAGGAACCATTATAGGCGCCCGGTTGGGCCATGTGTTCTTCTATGCATGGGACTATTACAGCCAAGATCCGTGGAGCATACTGCGTGTGTGGGAAGGGGGACTTGCGAGCCACGGCGGCACGATAGGCATTATCATCGGCGTGCTGTGTTTTTCATTCTTCACGACCAAGCGCAACCCCATCTGGACATTTGACAGGCTCGTCATCCCTATCGCACTCGTCGGCGGCCTTATCCGCCTCGGAAACCTGATGAATTCCGAAATTTTCGGCCACGCGACAACCCTCCCGTGGGGATTCAAGTTTGTGCGGTCGGCCGAATGGCATCAGCTCTATGAAGGAATGGCCTGTCACCCGACACAGATTTACGAAGCCCTCTGTTACTTTGCACTCTTTGCCCTGCTGATGTGGATGTATTGGAAAAAGAACGCCGAGGAACGTCCGGGACTCATTTTCGGAGTGTTTTTCATCGGAATCTTCCTCCCCCGCATCCTCATCGAGTTTATCAAGAACGACCAAGTGGCATTTGAGGCAACAATGACCCTCAACATGGGACAATGGCTGAGCATCCCGTTTGTGATTACAGGAATCATACTGGTAATCTATGCCATGACCCACCCGCGGGTACACATTGATTTCCCCGACAAATTTGCAGATGAGACACCGGCCAAGAAAAGATAAACCTGCCGGGATCACCTCTGCTTACTAACAAACTATGACAAATTAACAAAAACAATATAAAAGATTATGGCTGAAAATCAGACACCCGAACAGGATAGCCGCGAACCGCGCGGACTGAACTTTGTGGAACAGATTGTGTGGGATGACCTTCAGGCCGGCAAAAACGGCGGACGGCTCAACACCCGTTTCCCACCCGAACCCAACGGGTATCTCCACATCGGTCACGCCAAAGCCATCTGCATGGACTTCGGCGTTGCCGAGAAATTCGGCGGAACCTGCAACCTCCGTTTCGACGACACCAACCCCGTCAAGGAAGATGTGGAATATGTAGACTCTATCCGCGAAGACATCCACTGGCTCGGTTTTGACTGGGGCGACAGAGAATATTACGCGTCTGACTACTTTCCCCAACTCTTTGACCTCGCCGTGCGCATGATCAAGGAAGGAAAAGCCTACGTTGACGACCAGACATCGGAACAGATTGCCGCTCAGAAAGGCACCCCGACCACTCCCGGTACCGAGAGTCCCTACCGCAACCGCTCGGTCGAGGAAAACCTTGACCTGTTCATGAGAATGAATGCAGGAGAATTTGAGGAAGGAGCAAGAGTGCTTCGCGCCAAAATCGACATGGCGTCGGACAACATGCACTTCCGCGACCCCATCATGTACCGCATCATAAAGCACCCCCACCACCGCACCGGGACAACATGGAAAGTCTACCCGATGTATGACTTTGCCCACGGTCAGAGCGACTACTTCGAGGGTGTGACCCACTCCATCTGTACTCTCGAATTCGTGCCTCACCGCCCGCTTTACGAGCATTTCGTAAAAGAGTTGGCCGACGAGAGCTACTGCCCGCGTCAGATTGAGTTCAACCGTCTCAACCTGACCTACACCGTCATGTCGAAGCGCAAACTCCTCCAGCTGGTCAAAGAGGGACTGGTGGCAGGATGGGACGACCCCCGTATGCCCACAATCTCGGGTATGCGCCGCCGCGGCTATACTCCTCAGTCAATCCGCAACTTCATTGACACAATCGGCTACACCAAATACGAGGCACTCAACAGCATCTCGCTGCTCGAACACGCCGTGCGCGACGACCTCAACCGTGTCGCGACCCGAGGCATGGCGGTCATCAACCCGGTCAAGTTGGTTATCACCAACTACCCCGAGGGACAGGTCGAGATGGTCGAGATGGAAAACAACCCCGAGGCACCCGAGACAGGCAATCACCAGATGCCCTTCTCGCGCGAAATCTATATCGAGCGTGAAGACTTCATGGAAAATCCGCCAAAAAAATTCTTCCGCCTCGCACCCGACGGAGAAGTGCGCCTGAAAGGAGCCTACATCGTCAAGTGTACGGGAGTCAAGAAAGATGCCGACGGCAACATCGAGGAAATCTACTGCACCTATGACCCCGAAACCCGCAGCGGCCTTCCCGGCAGTATGCGCAAGGTCAAGGGAACGCTCCACTGGGTATCGGCCGGACACGCCGTCAATGCCACCGTGCGCCTCTATGACCGCCTGTTCAGCGTCGAAAACCCGGCAGCCGAACCCGACCGCGATTTCCGCGACATGCTTAACCCCGACTCGCTCCGCGTTGTCGACCACGTCAAGGTAGAACCTTATCTCGTCGAAATTGCCAAGCCGGGACTCCCGCTCCAATTCCAGCGCATCGGATATTTCACCCTTGACCCCGATTCGACACCGGAACACCCCGTCTTTAACCGCACCATCGCCCTTAAAGACACTTGGGAGAAAGTATCTAAAAAGTAACATATTTCCACGATAAATCGCGTCCGCAGAGATATGGATTGTCTCAGCGGACGCGATTTTATCCCTCCTAAAACCGACCAAATCGCTTATGGAAGAAAGAGATGAACGCCAAGAACTATACCTACGCTTCGTGAAGTCAGCGATCAAGCATAAGGGAGAAGACTATTTTGACGAAAACGACCTTGTCGAGGTTTTTGATTACTCATCAGACCTCAACGATGATTTTGTCAAAATGGAGGTACTTCTTTATGGCGCGCATCATTTCCCGTCGAGCGACGCGCTGAAAGTGCGCCGGGCCTATTTCTATGCGATGCTCGGCAACGATACCGCCGCAGCGATGGCCAACCGTCAGGTCGTCGAGGACATTCCGCTGTCACGCATCCTCAACATCGCACTGACTGAGCCTGAACCGCCTGAAACCAACGTTGACCGCCTGACCGGCATAGTCAACGGCATCGAGGACTTCGAGGACGAGGAAATAATACAGTTTGTCAATGTTGCCGTGCGCGTCGGACATTACCGATGGCTGAAAGAAAACCGGGACTTTATCGGCAAGAAATGCAGTTATAAACCGACTTTTTACTACGAGCTCGCGTGTGTCGCCGAAGAAAACGACGATGAGCCTTACGCCGTGGAACTGTTTGAGGAACTGACAATGCTCGACGCATTCAACCTCGATTTCTGGCATCGGCTGTCCGAAGCCCACGCCGCGCTGAACGACTTCAACCAATCGGTTTCAGCGGCCGACT
>CAMWRO010000071.1 GCA_947176615.1 uncultured Porphyromonadaceae bacterium | reverse complement strand
TCATGCCACCGATAATGGCACTGAGGTCAAGCGGCGCACCTGCAATAGTGATAACACCTTTAGACCCGGCAGTTGCATCGGGAGCGAATGTCACGACCTGCCCTGTCACAGCCTCGTTGTCGAGATTCAGTGTCAAGCCGTCGGCCGCGGTATAAGTCTTGGTTTCAAGGCTCTCGCCGGGGAGCTTTTCATCTTCGCCACAAGCGGTAAGCATGCACAACGCACCGGCCATAGCACAGAGATAAGTGAACTTCTTTTTCATTTTACTTTTTCTTAAATCGATAAATAATTTTGCGAAATGTCTTGGCAAAGGTACACATTTTTATCAAAATACAAAAAATTAAACAATATTTAGCACCAATCGGAGAAAAATAACTACCTTTGCGACTTGTTTTACGCATAATCACAATAGATAATGAAACCAATTTACCGAATATTTCTAATGTGCCTGATTGCCATTGGCGCAGTAGGGTGTATACAGGAGGAGCCGCTGAATGCCGAGTGTGACATCATTGCCGTCACACTGCCGGGTAACGTTCTGAACCGCGCACCGCGCATTGACAATGACAAGGTCGTGCTGATTGTCAAGAACGACGTTTCACTGCTGGCTCTCGCTCCCGAGTTTGAACTGACACCCGGCGCGACCATCAGTCCCGCAAGCGGCACAACGCTCAATTTCATCTTCCCGCAGACCTATACAGTAACATCAGAGGACGGCAAATGGAGCAAGCGTTACACCGTCGAGGTGCAGCGCAACAACACAATCAGCCTCGATTACGGTTTTGAGCATGTGAGACAGATCAGCGCGCTGGGCGGCGCATGCCATTATGACGAGTTCTATGAGACCGGCACGGCAGGAAACGAAACCCTCGTGTGGGCCACTGCCAACAGTGCTTTTGCTATGACGCTGCAAGGCTCCACCCCCAACACTTTCCCGACCTATCAGGGCGACGGAGGTGTAAACGGCAAGTGCGCAGTCCTTGTCACCCGCGGCACAGGCAGCTTTGGAGCCCGCGTCGGGAAACCCATCGCGGCAGGAAGCCTCTTTATCGGCAACTTCGACGGCACAAACGCACTCAAAAACCCCCTTCAGGCCACCCACTTCGGCACCCCGTTCTACAATATCCCCTCCACGCTGAGCGGGTATTACAAATATATCCCCGGGGATACTTATTGCGAGGCTGACGCCAACGGCAACTTCCTGCCCGTGCCCGGAAAAGAGGACATGTTCAACATCTATGCCGTTCTTTTTGAATCGGTTCCCGGCATGGAGTGGCTCGACGGCACCAACGTGCTCGCCGCCGACAACCCCAACATTATCGCGACTGCCGAAATCCCTGACCGTCACGCAAGCGACGATTGGGTGAATTTCACCGTTCCGTTTAAATTCCGCGACGGCAAGACAATCGACCCGGACAAACTTGCCGCCGGAAACTACAGTATTACCGTCGTGATGAGTTCAAGCCAAGACGGCGACTTCTTCTGCGGCGCAATCGGCAGCACTCTTTGCGTCGACGAGCTGCTGATAACATGTTTAACCGACAATTGATGATGAAAATTATGAAAAAGTTCAGCATATGCTTAGGCTCGCTGCTGATCGGCTCCCTCTTGTCAATGCAGGCGGTCGCCGGTAACAACAAGAAATACAGCAACCTCCTGTCGGGTCTGGGACTCGAATACGAGGTCAACGCCGGAACAAGCATCGGCGGCGCCTCCCCGCTCCCCCTCCCCGCCGAAATACGCCACATCGACTCGTATAACCCCAAGCTGAACCTCCAGCTCGGTGCAACGGTGACAAAATGGCTCGACCCTGACAAGGTGTGGGGAGCCGCCATCGGCGTGCGTGTTGAAAGCCGCGGCATGGAGACCAAGGCCCGGGTCAAGAACTACGGCATGGAAATCCTTGACAATCAGAAAAAACTCAGCGGGCGATGGACCGGCAGAGTCCACACCAAATACCAGTCACAACAGCTCGTATTCCCGATTACAGCCGTGTTTCGCGCCCATCCGAGACTGAAAATCAACCTCGGTCCGTATCTTGCCTATGCCTTCAGCAATGACTTTGACGGATATGTATATGACGGCTACCTGAGAGAAGGAAATCCCACCGGTGACAAATATATATTTGAGGATGATTCAAAAGCCTCCTACGATTTCGGCAGCGAATTGCGCCACTTCCAGTGGGGAATGCAGGCCGGCGTGGCATGGACAGCCTACCGCCATCTGCTCGTGAACGCCAATCTGACATGGGGATGCAACGACATCTTCAAGTCGTCGTTCAAGACAGTCAGCTTTAACCTCTACCCCATCTATCTCAACGTTGGGTTCGGGTATCTGTTCTAAAATTACAGTGAACGGTAAAAAGATGGTGTTGCAAAACTGAGTTTTGCCCCGAGTAATATTTAATCCGTAAGGATTATTCTTTGAATAGCCGGGGGTTGCGAAACCGCAACCCCCGGAAACGTATAATTGAATAAATAAAATCTGTAAAGATTTTTCATGATGCGACGTGATTGAAAAATCTTTACAGATTTTATTTTTAATCCGTTAATCTACCGTAGGTTGCGCTTGCGCAACATAATCAGTGATGCGGACGCACCGGCGGCGGGCCCATAGGAATAGGCGGCCCCATAGTCGGGTTGGCTCGGTAGGAATTACGGCCCTTTAAAGTCTCGTACAAAATGCCGCCGACATCCACCTCGATTTTCATACCGTTGTCAAACTTGTAGTAGGGCGCGACAATCGGCCGAGTGTCCCATCCGCGTCTCCACGGCTGATAGACCGACTGAGCGCCCACATCCACGCCCCAGTGGTCGCTGAAATTGATGCCGAAATAGGCCCCGACGGTCGCCGTACCGACGTAAGCAGCCTGTGCCGCGCCAAGAAACAGGTTGCGCGAATAATATGACCCGAAGACAGTCAGGGAAAGCACGTCGCTGAATGTATATGTGACATCGCCCGAAACCGAATAGGTCGTGGCAAGACCGCCAAAGTAGCCATACTTGTCGGCTCCCACTGCGGCATGAACCTGTAACGGCCCGAGCACCTGCATGAAATTGAGGGCACCGCTTTCATGCCCCATCATGCCGGGCAGCGACACGCGGGAACCGGAGGCGTAAAACATCCCGCCGTCCCATCGAGCGACAGGAGCTATCCCGACAGCATTCACCGTCAGCGGGTTGGCCGCAAACATAAACGGGTCATAGCGCAACACCTGCGGCGAAAGCGAGCTGATATACATCGGGTTCACCGTCCCCGGCCTGAAATCGTCACCGACAACCGCGGGCAATCCCTCGCCATGAGACGGTTGCGACGGCACAGTCACGCCACCCCCGTCATCAAGACCGAGCGGCGTCTCTGCCACCTGACCGAATGCAAGAGCAGGGAGGCAGGTTATCAATATGGAGAGTACTGTTTTCATAAGACAATGGCAAAGATAATCAAATTCATTGGCTAAAACAAAAAGATTCCGGCACGGCTGTTCAAAAACATCAATTTGCATATTTAACGAAACATTCGTAACTTTGACGATTGTTTTAATAATGTGAATCAAACATGCTGACCTACAATACCCAGTTGAAGAAACTGATACTCCCCGAGTATGGGCGCAACATACAGCAGATGGTAGACCACTGTCTCACCATCGAAGACCGCGACGAGCGCACCCGCTGCGCCCACTCTATCATCGCGACAATGGGAAACCTGTTCCCGTCATTGCGTGATACCGAGGATTATAGCCACAAACTCTGGGACCACCTTGCCATCATGAGCGACTTCAAGCTTGACATCGACTACCCCTGCGAGGTTGTAAGACCCGACGAGCTTGAGACCCGTCCCGAGAAAATCCCTTATACCGGCAACCACATCCGCTACCGCCACTATGGCAAAGACCTTGAAATGATGATCATGCGCGCCGCCGGGATGGAAGAAGGCGAGGAGCGAGACGAACTCATCCTTCTGCTTGCCAACCACATGAAAAAACTCATGCTGACCATCAACAAGGACGGGGTCGACGATGCCAAAATATTCAAGGATTTGGCCGAATACTCCCACGGGGCTATACGCCTTGACCCGGAAACCACACACCTTCACGAGTTTCAGGTTGTTCAAGCTCCATCATCAGGCAAAAAGAAAAAGAAAAAATGATTACCGACGACGAGATAATCCTTGCCGGAAAGTTTAACAAACCCCACGGCATCAACGGCGAAATCGCCGCGTCACTCGACCTTGACGCCGATCTCGCCCGGGTCAAGTGTGTCGTGACCGATATCGACGGCATCTATGTCCCGTTTTTCATCGAGAACGTGAGACCCAAAAGCACTGACACAGTGCTGCTCTCCATTGCCGGAATCAACAACGAGACCACAGCCGCCACTCTTTCCAATCACCCCATCTACCTCCTCCGCGACGATGTGGGCGACATTGATGACGAAGACGAAGACGGATTTTATGCCGAGGACCTCATCGGATACACCATTGTCGATGACCGCCGTCACACAATCGGAGAAATTATCGACTATAACGACTCGACCGAAAACGTGCTTTTCGTTGTTAATACTAATGACGGCAATGAAATCTTCATCCCTGTCGCCGACGAGCTGATTGAGGAAATCGACACTGAGAAAAAAATCATCTACATGTCGCTGCCCGAAGGCATAACCCAATTATAGACTGAAACATGAACGAATTTGACGAAAAACAGGCAATAGCCGCGATGAACGCCTCGATAGCCGGGAGCGGGAAACAGTATGACGATGACGAGCTGCTCAATATCATCGACATGATATGGGACTGGTATGAAGACAACGGCTTGCTTGAAATCGACACCGAGGCCGATGACGAGGATGTCAACGTCGACGCGCTCGTAAAGTATGTCAAGAAAATGCTTGCCCGCGACCGGGACGCTCAGGTCGACCAAGCCGACGTGGAAACCCTCGTCATGGCCGAGCTCAACTATGAGCAGTCGCTTTAAGCAGGAATAACCTCAACTTTTTTAATTACTTTTCATGAAACAGATTCTCATTACACTGGCACTTATTGCCGCAGCCGCCATCCCGGCGGGAGCGAAAGACAAGTATGTCGACCCCTACAAGGGATATGACGAGGCTGTTTTCATGGACATGGATCTGGACAGCAACCTTGAGACCCCCGCCGTTGGCAACGGTGAAAAAGCAGCCGTCAAACGCTATATGAACCGACTGGCGAAAGACTTCGCGGCCAAGAAATATATCGTTGACATGCTCCGCGACGACGAAGTCATGCTGATAACAATCCCGACCGACGAGCTTTTTCTCCCCAACGACACATTATTGTCCCCCTACGCAGCACCACGGCTCAACCCGCTGCTGGGACTGATGAAAGACCCCGAAATGTTTAAAATCGTCTACGGGGTTCACACTGACAACACCGGGACTCCAAAATACAACATGGACCTCGCCCACCGCCGCAACAGCTCCATCTATGACTGGCTGCTCGACAATATCAGCGAAGACCAGATTGTGATTCCCTACGAATTTGGCGACACCGACCCGATAGAGCCCAACACGACCCGCAAAGGCAGGGCTCAGAACCGTCGTATCGAAATATATGTGATACCGGGCCCGAAACTGATTGAATCGGCCCACAAGAACCTCATCAGATAATTCATCCATTACACTGACAACAAATATAGTATAACGATAAAAAATGGCTAAAGAACTTAAAGATCTCACCAAGCGAAGTGACAATTACTCGCAATGGTACAACGAACTCGTGGTAAAGGCCGACTTGGCCGAGCAGTCGGCTGTGCGCGGCTGCATGGTTATCAAACCCTACGGTTACGCAATTTGGGAAAAGATGCAGCAGCAGCTCGACCGAATGTTTAAAGAGACCGGTGTACAGAACGCCTATTTTCCGCTCCTCATCCCCAAGTCGTTCCTGTGCCGCGAAGCAGAACATGTCGAGGGTTTCGCCAAGGAGTGTGCCGTCGTTACCCACTACCGTCTTAAAAACGACCCCAACGGCAACGGCGTAATCGTTGACCCCGAGGCCCGTCTGGAAGAAGAACTCATCGTGCGTCCCACATCCGAGACCATTATCTGGGGAACATATAAGAACTGGATTCACAGCTACCGCGACCTCCCCGTGCTGTGCAACCAGTGGGCCAACGTAATGCGCTGGGAAATGCGCACCCGCATGTTCCTCCGCACCGCCGAGTTCCTGTGGCAGGAAGGCCACTGCGCCCACGCTACCGCCGAGGAGTCAGAGACCCGCACAGTGCAGATGATCAACCTCTACGCACAGTTTGCCCGCGACTACATGGCAATGCCCGTAATAATCGGCGTCAAGACCGCCAACGAGCGTTTTGCAGGCGCGCTCAACACCTATACCATCGAGGCCATGATGCAGGACGGCAAGGCCCTTCAGGCAGGAACGAGCCACAACCTCGGCCAAAACTTCGCCAAGGCTTTTGACGTGACATTTGTCAACAAGGAGAACAAACCGGAATATGTGTGGGCCAACTCTTGGGGTGTTTCCACCCGACTGATGGGCGCGCTCATCATGACCCACTCCGATGACAACGGCCTCGTGCTCCCGCCCCACCTCGCCCCTATCCAAGTGGTCATCATCCCGATTTACAAGAACGGCGAACAGCTTGCTGAAATCTCGGCAAGAGTCGCCCCCATCGTCAGTGAGCTCCGCGCGCTCGGCATCAGCGTCAAATATGACGATGCCGAGAACAAACGCCCCGGATTCAAGTTTGCCGACTACGAGGTCAAGGGTGTACCCGTGCGCCTCGCAATCGGTGCCCGCGACATCGAGAACGGCACAGTCGAAGTCATGCGCCGCGACACCCTCGAAAAGCATGTCGCACCCCTCGACGGCATCGCTGAATATATCAAGGGTCTGCTCGAAGACATTCAGGCCAACATCCTTCAGAAAGCCGTGCAATATCGCGACTCGATGATCCGCACAGTCGATACATATGACGAGTTCAAGGTCGAAATCGAAAAAGGCGGCTTCATCCTCGCCCACTGGGACGGCACTACCGAGACCGAGGAAAAGGTCAAGGAAGAAACCAAGGCAACCATCCGCTGCATTCCTCTCGACGGCGACAAGACACCCGGTGTCTGCATGGTTACCGGCAAGCCTTCGGCCCAGAGAGTGATATTCGCAAGAAACTATTAATACACCACCGAGTTAGAATAGCCGGTTGCGGCTATTCTAACTCCCTTTACCTTACACCCTGTCAGCCATGTTACCTGTAATAGCAATCGTCGTCCCCTGTTACAACGAGCAGGAAGTGCTTCCCATCACAGCGCCCAAACTGCTCGAAATCCTTGACCGCATGCGAGATAACGGAATCGCGTCGGGCGAGAGTTTCATATTGTTCTGCAACGACGGCAGCCGTGACAGGACATGGGAGATAATCGAGAACCTGCATCACGAAAATCCCCGTTTCAAGGGATTGTCACTCGCCCACAACCGTGGCCACCAGAACGTCCTCCTCGCAGGATTGATGACGGTCGCCGACATCTGCGACGCAGCAATCTCGATAGATGCCGACCTTCAGGATGACCCCGACGCAATAATCGAGATGGTCGAGAAATTCAACAACGGGAAAGAGATTGTCTACGGTGTGCGCAGCAGCCGCGAAACCGACACTTGGTTCAAACGCACGACTGCCCACGGATTCTATTCTTTCCAGAAAAAGATGGGCCTCGAAACCATCTATGACCATGCCGACTACCGCCTGATGAGCGCCCGCGCGTTAAAGATGCTCGGTCGTTACGGGGAATCAAACCTGTTTCTGCGCGGAATCATACCCCAGATAGGTCTCGACTGGGACACCGTGGGTTACAAACGCGCAGCCCGCGCAGCCGGCGAATCGAAATACCCGCTGAGCAAAATGCTCAGTTTCTCTATCGACGGCATAACGTCGTTTTCGGCCAAACCGATGAGAATAATCTTTCTTATCGGACTGGTTTTCCTTCTTCTCGACATCGCCGTCGCAACCTACGTCCTCATATCCTATTTCTTCAATGAATTTATCGAACCGGGGTGGGCCTCGCTCATGCTCTCCATCTGGTTTCTCGGGAGTCTGATTCTGATGGGGATAGGGATAGTAGGAGAATATATCGGCAAGATATTTATCGAAGTAAAACAGCGTCCGCGCTATGAGATACGCGACTTGCTGATTGACTGACAATGATTTCTATTTATGGACAACAAGACATTCCTTTCACGCCTCGCCAAGAGGCTTAACCGCGAACCGTCACAGGTGGCAACACTTGCCGACGGATTGTGCACGGCGTTCAAAGAATCCGGTGCCGACCTCGATTCAATCGCTATCCCCGGATTCGGCACATTCAAGGCCGAGAAAACGGATGAACGGATTGAGACCGATGCCGAAACCGGCCGTCGCATGCTCTATCCCCCGAAAATCGAGATGACTTTCCGTCCGAGCGTAGTTCTGCGTAAAAAACTTAACAACTGACACCTCGTTTATGAATAACAAAATAACGTTTCATCAGCTTGCCGAGAACGTGTCGCGACTCACATCGGTTTCAAGCGAGAGTGCCGAAGCCTTCATCAAAGGATTTTTTGACACATTAACCGAAGCCCTTGAAAAAGGAGAAACAGTGCGCATAAAAGGACTCGGCACATTCACCCCGATAAAAGGCGAGGAAGAATGTGTCGACTTTATTCCTGACCGTGACCTTGCCGACACGGTGAATGCTCCGTTTGCTCCGTTTCAGGCCGAAGAAATCAACACCGGCGTCACTGACGAAATGCTCGACGGCCTGAACCCCGCCCCATCAACCGAGGAAAAAGCAATTGCGTCAGCCGCCGTCACCGAGGAAATCGAGGAGGCTGAACCCGAAGCATTACCGCAAACAACTGAAGATGTGGTAGTCGCGGAGGAGCGTGTGACAGAAAAAGAAGAAGACAACAATGTCAACACGCCGGCCAAGGAAACTGAGCCATCCGCGCCGACTGAAACCACTGAAAAAGAGCAGGATGACAACGTCGCCCCGACTATAGCCACGGTAGAACAACCGGCCAAACCTGTCGCTCCCGTCATCAAGCCAATCGAGGAGGACCCCGAGGAATTTGTAGATAAAGCACGACAGACCCCGGCCGTAAAATCTCCGGCTATCGAGTATGCCGCCAACAACACTGATGAAACTGCCGCTGAAATGGAGGACGAACCGTCGGAAAGCCGTGGTGGATTCGGTTTCGGATTTATTGCCGGAATTATAATCGGTTTCGCGCTCGGAGCATGTGCCGCATATCTCTATATCGACCAGATTATGCAACACAAAGGAATCGTCGGCAACTCGCTTATCGAATCGGTCGAGGCTGACGACGAGGAGGCTGACCCCGAGGTTGTCGCCGCACTCCTTAACGAGGCGATGTCTCTTGACTCGGTTGCCCAAGCCGCCATCCCGGCAGAAAATCCCGCCAAACCGGAAGAAACGCCTCAAGCCGAAGACAATGCTAAAGCCGAGCCTGAGAAAAAGCCGGAACAGCAGGCCGCACCGGCTCCCGCACCCAAGGCCCCCGTGACCGACACTGTCA
This sequence comes from uncultured Porphyromonadaceae bacterium, assembly GCA_947176615.1. Classification (GTDB taxonomy): domain Bacteria; phylum Bacteroidota; class Bacteroidia; order Bacteroidales; family Muribaculaceae; genus Duncaniella. The sequence continues at coordinate 1,261 of CAMWRO010000071.1, read as the reverse complement.
AGCGTGGCTATCTCATAACCAATATGGCAAGCAAACATTACGGCAACAAATGTTTTTGGGTCTACATTTACAAGGAAAACAGTGCCAAAATCGGCAATCCCAACCGCGTGAACGCCGGTATGGTGCTGACTATTCCCGACGCATCCAAGTATAATATAGACGCCAACAATCCGGAGAGTGTCAAAAAGGCCCGCGCGCTTGAGGCGGAAATTTTGAAAAAATATCCAAATTAAGCTAAATGTTTATATCGTTAAACTAAAATAGATAAAATTAACACACCTTTTTCACACTTTAATTGTTGTAATATATAATTTTGTATTGCCAAATCAACCCTGTAAGCGACAGCGGTCGGTTTGTCCCCTCACGATATATCAAAAAAATAGAATATACCTGTATTTATTATGAGCGAATCGGTAAATATCAGACAACTCAACGAGCTTGTCGCCGGCAAAAGTGACTTTGTCAGCCTCGTTACCCGGGGCATGGACCGCACAATCGTGGGTCAGAAACACCTTGTAGACTCACTGCTTATCGCGTTGCTCGCCAACGGGCACGTTTTGCTCGAAGGTGTTCCCGGCCTTGCAAAGACCCTTGCCATAAAGACTCTGGCACAGATTATCGATGCCAAATACAGCCGCATCCAGTTCACCCCCGACCTTCTTCCCGCCGACGTTATCGGAACAATGATTTACAGCGTCCAGAAAGAACAGTTCCAGATCAAGCGCGGCCCCATCTTTGCCAACTTCGTTCTCGCCGACGAAATCAACCGCGCCCCTGCCAAGGTGCAGAGCGCACTGCTTGAAGCGATGCAGGAACGTCAGGTCACCATAGGCGACCACACCTTCCGCCTCGACGAGCCCTTCCTTGTAATGGCTACGCAAAACCCCATCGAGCAAGAAGGCACCTATCCCCTCCCCGAGGCTCAGGTTGACCGTTTCCTGCTTAAAGTCATCATTGGCTATCCCACCAAGGAGGAAGAAAAAATCATCGTGCGACAGAACATCAACGGCACCCGCGAGCATGTGGAACCGCTGTTGCGTCCCGAAGAAATCGTCGAAGTACAGAAAATCGTCGAGCAGATTTATCTTGACGAGAAAATCGAGCGCTATATTGTCGACATCGTATTTGCCACCCGTAATCCCGGCGACTTCAACCTGCGCGACCTCGGCAGCATGATTGCATTCGGAGCCTCGCCCCGTGCGTCTATCGGTCTTGCCCGTGCAGCACGCGCCTACGCGTTCCTTCGCGGCCGAGGCTACGT
>CAMWRO010000070.1 GCA_947176615.1 uncultured Porphyromonadaceae bacterium | reverse complement strand
GACCTGTTCTCAAGGGATTAATTACAAAAAGTTATTGTTGTGCAATATGAGGGTGCCGGTGCAAATACCATCGCTAAACCGTGGTGGTACCCTCATATTACTTTAATCTCTCATGTCTGACTATTCCGCATCAAATAAACGCATAGCAAAGAACACGCTGTTTCTTTATGGACGCATGGGATTGAGCATCCTTGTCAATCTTTACACCATGCGCGTGATATGGCAGGTTCTCGGCATTGACGATTACGGCATCTACAACCTTGTCGGGGGCATCGTACTGATGTTCCAGTTCCTAAACTCGGCAATGGTAGTATCATCACAACGATTTATCTCATTTGAGCTCGGGAAGGGGAACTTTGACAATCTAAGAAAAGTATTCTCAATCTCCGTCACAGTACATTACCTCCTCGCCGGAGTCATACTCTTCCTTGCCGAAACCGTCGGGTTATGGTTTCTGAATTCGAAATTAAATATCCCTGCCGACCGAATGACTGCGGCCAATTGGGTGTACCAGTGCTCAATCCTCGCGTTTCTTGTCACCGTCATAAGCGTTCCTTACAATGCCTGCATCGTGGCACATGAGCACATGAAGGCATACGGTTATTTCGGCATACTTGAAGTCCTTTTAAAACTCGGTATTGTCTTTCTGCTCATGGCTATACCGTTTGACAAACTGATTACCTACGCCATCCTCGTTCTTGTCGTACAAGTCTCAATCCGAGTAATTTACCAAGTATATTGTCGTCGGCACTTTCCCGAATGTCACTATAACTACACCCGCGACCCGCACCTGATGCGCGACATGTTTTCATTTGCCGGATGGAGTTTCCTCGGTAACATGGGATTCTCAGTCCGCGACCAAGGATTGAACATTTTAATTAATATGTTCTTTAATGTTGCAATGAACGCAGCCAAAGGAATCGCGTTTCAAGTCGCAAATGTAATCAGGAATTTCAGCTCCAGTTTCCAGATGGCGTTAAATCCTCAGATAACAAAATTATATGCTACCGGAGAAATTGACCGAATGTTATTGCTGCTGTCGCGAGGTTGTAAGTTTTCTTTCCTATTAGTCATGATAATCGCTATTCCGCTATACTTTAAGGCCGAATATGTCCTTCAGTTATGGCTTGGAAATGTCGATTCTAATATGGTGGTATTCTTACAATTATCCTTAATAACCGTTTTAATTGAATCTGTTGTGACACCCATCGTAACAGCCCTTCAGGCAACAGGAAATATCCGCCGGTTTCAAATCATCATATCCATAATAATGATTTTAAACATTCCGGCTGCATGGGTATGGCTAAAAATCGACCTTAACCCTTACAGCGTTATGTGGGTGACAATTATCACTTCGCTAATAGGAATTGGCGCAAGACTGGTTCTATTAAAAGAGCAGATTGGGTTTAGTCTCAAATGGTTTATACGCATTACATGTCAGCCTCTGATTGCACCTTTGATTCTAACGACGATTCCTTTATATTTTATATCTTCCTTCCTTGATAATAATACAATAACCAACCTGATACTGTTTGTTGGTTGCACGTTAACATTGTCAGCCGTATCTATCTACATATTCGGATTAACAAAAAGAGAACGAAACGTAATTAACGGTATCTTAAAGAGCAAATTCACCTCAAAAAAAGACAGATAATGCAGTTGAAAAATATCTATTTTTTTAGGATTGCCTATCAAAAAATACGTTTATTCTTAATCCGAATTAAAACCAATGGCCTATTCTCTCAATTGCTATTTAACGGTATAAAAGTCCATAGCAATGGCTGCTACAAGTTAAGCAAAGACATCTTGGGGTTAAACAACGTGATTCGGATAGGTAAAAACAGCTTCATAAAATCAGCAACTGTGCGAATACACGGAAATAACAATCAATTAATAATTGATGACAACGTTATCATCGGGCCTAATTGCAGTTTTTGGATGGAAGGAAACAACTGTAGAATCCATATTGGTTCCAAGACGACCGTAACGAGGGATGTCCAGCTAAACTGTCAAGAAAACGATATGGAGATTTCTCTTGGTCAAGATTGCATGCTGTCTAACAATATAATAATACGGACATCCGACTCACATCCAATATATGATGAAAATACGGGAAATAGAATTAATCTGCCAAAATCCATTTCAATTGGGAATCATGTGTGGATTGCTCCAAATACAAAAATAATGAAAGGAGCTATAATTGGAGATGGTTGCATCATCGGCTCCGATACAACTGTCAGCAAGATTATTCCACCACAATCTCTTATCGTGGGTCGCCCATGTAAGATTGTAAAAACCGGAGTCAAATGGACTCGGGAAAATTTATTTTAACAAAATGACTCATAGTACATTCAAAAAATAATGGCAATCTTTATTTTATTAACGGTATTAGCTTTATTAGGATGTTTCATTGACAGCAATCGCTTTCAGAAAACATATTATGCGCTATTGCTTGTAATGATGATGTGTATAAGCGGTGCCCGAAGTATCAATGTTGGTCCTGACACACATAACTATATTCTTGTATATAGCAAGATCGCAGGAATATGGTCAAACGAATTTCTATTTTTCGGAATAATGCAGCTGCTAAAATCCTACGGATTCAGACCTGTCGAAATTCAGTTTGCGTTCAGTATGGTCACCTTTATCCCTCTGATTCTATTGCTTTTGAAAAAAAGCAACAACATTGCTATATCTGTTTTGGTATATATATTTGCATACAACATATATTTTTTCGAGACCATGAATATTGTACGGCAATCGTGCGCACTCCCTTATTTGCTTTGGTCAATTGTCTTACTGTCTGAAAAAAAATATGTAAAATCAGCAATCATGTTTATTATATCTATCGGCTTTCACACTTCGAGCATTTTTGCAATTCCGATGATAGCCCTATCATATTTATATAGGCCGTCTTTAAGAACAGCAACGATAATACTGTTTATAACCATGATAATCGGATTTACTACTACAATATCACAAATAGTTGGTTTAATCGATATTTTATCTTCTTTCAAATTTTTAAATATCGAACGGTATGCCACATATTCTGAATGGCACACCGACCGATCAAAATATTTTACATTACTATTTATAATTATAGTCCCCGCCTCAATATGCGCATTTTATTCCTACAAGCAATATTCTCAATCTATCATCACAAGAATTTACTTCTATAGTGTAGCCTTGAACAATATATTATGCGTCTTGCCAAACGGATTCCGCGCAACATTCTGCCTCGTAGCTTTAGAAATCTTATTATATCCATTAATTATACGAAACAAGGATAAAAAAATAAATATAATTGTACTATCATCTCTTTTATTCTTGATTGCGGTCACCGATTTTGTAAGACTGCCGTCTCCTCCATCTAAAAATTCAAAATGGTTTGTACCCTATGAAATTGACCGCGGAATAATATAACCATTTCTGAAATCAATAATTATGGAACTCTATACAAAATGGAATCAAACAGTATAAAATACTCTGTCATAATCCCTCATCGCAACCTCTCCCACTTAATTGGACGATGTCTTGATTCCATCCCGACTAAAGGCACTCAGATTATCGTAATTGACGATAACAGCAATCCCGATGAAAAAAACAATATCAAGAATATCGAACCTCAGTATCCTTTTGTAGAATTTATTTACAGTGACAAAGGAAAAGGAGCCGGAGCGGCGAGAAATATAGGATTAAACCATGCCGTAGGCAAATGGCTGATATTTGTTGATGCCGATGATTTTTTAGTCCCCCAAACATTAGATATTTGGGATTCTGTATATCACATGGACGATGATATAATATATTTTAATGTCAACTGTTTGGATTACACGACTCTTTCTCATTCTAATCATTTAGAATCACGAGAAAAAACGATTAGACGTTTATGCAAAAATACCACACAACTGCACCGATGGTTAAAATATTCTTTTACTGAACCTTGGGGCAAATTGTTTAACCGAAAATTTGTAACCGAAAACAACATCAAATTTCAAGAGTCATTAGTTGCTAACGACTTTTTGTTTTCGGTTTTGACCGGGTTAAAAGCACAAAAAATTTCAGTTTCAAATCAACGGTATTACAACTATCTAATCCGACAGGGTTCCTTGAGCAATAACCAGTTAAGCTCTCACGATAAAATTATTTCCCGATTAAACGTGTACTTTGATATTCAAAATATTTTCAAGCAAAATGGCATCCGACTTCGACCTTTCGACCGATTTATCAATCTTGTAATCAAACGGAATGCTCTCCCCACCGATAAACTTAATGAATTTCTAAGTACTCATAATCTAAACTACAAGACAGTACGAATCAATTCAATATTATCGAGTTTTCGCGTTTTGAATCAAAAAATTGTAGAACATTTAAATTTGCCATACTGTGGATTCTGACAAGATAGAACAACCTAAAATCTTGGTATTGCTATCATCATACTGCGGAGAAAAATATATTGCAGAACAGCTTGACAGTATTCTCTCTCAAAAAAATGTAGATTTAAAAATTATTTGTCGGGATGATTGTTCTAAAGATTGCACTTGCGATATTATTAAAAAATATGCCGAAAACTACCCGCAAAAAATCGAATTAATTGAAGGCGATAATCTTGGGTTTGCATTAAGTTTTACTGAATTGCTCAAATTCGGATACGAAAAGCATCCCGACATACAATATTTCGCATTTGCCGACCAAGACGATGTCTGGCTTCCTGACAAATTGGAACGCGGTATTAAAAATGTGTCTTCTTTTGACCCGGCGATACCTGTTGCCTACTGCTCCAATACAACTCTTGTTGATGAAAATCTTAATTTTCTTAGAAAAGGACATTTGCATCCGGTAAATCTAACAAAGGCAAAAGCTCTCATACAAAATATAGCAACCGGGTGCACTATGGTGATGAATCGCAAAGCCGTTGAATTATATGTGACGCATTTACCTGAGGAGATAAAAGTCCACGACTTTCTTATGTTTCAAATATGCAGTTTCCTTGGAAAAGTAATATATGATTCAGAATCGCGGATTCTCTACAGGCAACATCACAACAACCAGATTGGTTCTCCCGATTTTATCGGAAGAATGAGAAAAAGATTAAAGGGAAACTTTTCAAAAAGCATTTTACTACGTCAAAATCAAATTTTCTTAAATGCATTTGGGTCACTATTAACCGACGAAGATAAAATCCTTTTCAATAAATTTATCAATTACAATAAATCCTTTATCAATAAATTGAAATTACTCTTAGACAAAGAGATTAAATATAACAATCGAGAAACTGATTTCTTTTTATCTCTTAAAATACTGTTAGGGACATTATGACAGAAATTCAGTCCACTCCGCCTGAACAGCAGTCTGATTTAAAGAATCATACATTAAAGGCTGGAGAAATACTGCTGCAAGGGCATAAACGATATGACCGTGTATTTGAAAACGAAGGCAGCAAGATTATGTCAATCCATTGTGATACATTGGAACTATGTATTTTAAAAAACGACAAATCATCAATTTGGGAAAAGCTCTGCCTTTGCTGTTCCCCGGTATCAGTCAGTCTGTTCATCTGCATTATCTCAACTAAAGAATTTAATGGCGAATCAGCTTATTGGGCCGGATTCATGACATCACTAACTGTCGTTTTTGCCATTGTGGGTATTTGTTGCGGAATCGCATGGTACCAAGTAAACAAATCAAAAAAATCAATTTTTGACGCAATTAGAGAAAATTGTATTGGCTTTTCGGCTACAATAAAAGAGAATAGCAACATCAACAATATCAATCCAACAGAAAAAACGACTAAGCCAACAATAAACCAAGAAGAAAATCAATGATATCAGTCTGCATGGCCACTTATAACGGCGGCAAATATATTCGCGAACAAATTGATTCAATTCTACCTCAGTTAAGTAGCGCCGACGAATTAATTATATCAGATGACGGGTCTACAGATGACACTATTGAAATCATTACCTCTTTCAATGATAGCCGAATCAAAATTTTTCATCACAAATATCAAGGCAAACGACATAAACTATCTCCTTCACACTACTTTGTAACTTCAAACTTTGAAAATGCATTGAAAAATGCGAAAGGTGACTATATATTTCTTTCCGATCAAGATGACATTTGGAGTAAAAACAAAGTATCAGTAATGATGAGAGAGTTACAACATTGTGACTTTGTAATGAGCAACCGGACAAATATTGATGCAAAAAACAATGTGTTACTGGAAAAAGCATACCCATCAAACTACATCAACCGAGGATTGTTTACCAATCTTTTTCGCAACGGTTTTCCGGGTTGCCATATAGCCATAACCCGAAAATTGCTTAATTACAGCATGCCATTCCCTCCGGATCTTATCCTTCATGACACATGGATTGCCCGATTGGCTATCATACTAAATCTCAATGTTGCATTTATTGATGAACCTCTTTTGCTATATCGTATTCACGAAAACAATGTTTCAAATACGGCTGAAGCTGCATTAAACAAAAACCCAATTTGCTATAAAATTGCATATCGTGTGAATCTTACTTTTAAATTACTGCGACGTGCCTTAAAAATTAAACTTTGTTCAAAATGAAACATTACGGTATAATCACTCACTATGATGTTCATAATCATGGGGCATTATTGCAATTGACTGCGCTAATACGAGTGCTCAAACGGATGGGTATTGAAGCTCATGCACTACGGTTTGATAAGAATTACGACTTCCTTGGTCATGAGCTCAAAGCCAAATATGACGTTACAATAAAAGGTGTTGGAATTTTTATCGATTATCTTAGGAAACAGGGAATCAAGAAAACCCTGTACAATTATAATAAACGCAAAACATTACAAAAGTATAAGGCCGACTATGATTTAATCGGTGACTATTATAGTGAGTCGGAAAAGCTTGACGGTGTCATCGTAGGCAGCGACGAGGTTTTTGCATTACACACTGGTCCTACGCCAGTATTTTTTGGTCACTGTCTCCCTTCGGACCATGTTTTTTCCTATGCCGGAAGTTTTGGACCTACCACTATTGAGGATATTGCTCGCCTTCACGCGACAGCTTTTGTCAAAAGTGGGTTAGAATCAATGAGCAACGTGACAGTCAGAGATGTAAACAGTGCTGATGTTGTCGAATGTCTGACAGGGAAACGCCCTGATATTGTTGTCGACCCGGTATTACTCTACGGCTACATCGACGAAATTGCCTCTTTGCCTAAACCCGCTGAAAAAAATTATCTCCTTGTATATGCCTACGACAACCGAATGAACACCCCCGAGGAAGTAGACGCAATTAAAAAATATGCCCGTTCCCGTAATATGCAAATCATATCTCCCGGGTTTTATCACGGATGGTGCGACAAAAATATTGATGTTGACCCGATTAATTTACTTGCTTATTTTAAACATGCGACCGAGGTGATCACTGATACTTTTCACGGAAGTGTCATGTCGATTATTACGGGAGCAAAATTTGCAGTAAAAACTCGCGAGAGCAATCATTTCAAACTAAAGAACTTACTAAACGAATATGGACTATCCAACCGTATTTTTACTGAATGGGAAAAACTCGCTGAAACAATGGCTCCCGAAATAGAATATGACAGCGTTAATAGAGAGGTCAACAAACGCCGCTATGAGTCTCAATCTATTCTTTATAAAATGATTACCCATGAATAAGGCTGTACCATCTATTTCTTTTATTATTCCAGCATACAATTTTGAAAAATACATTGAACAATGTATTTTGTCTATATGCAATCAGACTCATCAAAATATTGAAATAATCGTCATCAACGATGGGTCGACCGATAAGACAGGGGATATAATCAATCGTTTAGCGTCTGAAGATAAGCGAATAATTGCCATTCACAAAAAAAATGAAGGAGTAAGTATTGCTCGTAATTATGGTATTGAGCACGCAAAGGGAGAATACATTGTATTCGTTGATGCCGATGATTTCATTAGTTCTGATTTTGCAGAATATATGCTACAGTTAGCATCCAATAGCAATGCTGAATTTTGCCTTTCAACCGAGTGTTTCACAAAACTACGAGAAACACAAACACCAACAGAGAATTTCAAAATTTATTCTCGGGAAGATTCGACAGCATTATTATTGTCCCCAAAAATAATTGTTGGAAGTTGGAATAAATTATATAAACGTTCCTTAATAATCGATAAGAATATCCGATTCTCATCCTCTCTATTTTATGGGGAAGGTTTAAAATTCATCACAGATGTCTCACAAAATGCCAACTGTACTTGTGTAGGGAATCGTAAAGTATATTTTTATCGTCGTAACAACTATTTGTCCGCAACGTCCAAATTTAATATTGAGAAATTCTATAATGGCGCAGCCGCTTTGGACGCAATTGATAACGATTTGACCATCAGGACACCTAAAGTCATTAGTATGCTGGATTGGCATAAATGCCAATTCCGTATGGGGGCAGTAGTAAGAATTGAGGCTTCTAACCAACGTAAAAATTACGAACAGTATTATAACGAATGTCTGACATATGTCAGACATCATTCGTGGAAATCTCTTTTTGTAAATGGTGTCTCATCTTATAAAAAAATGCTTCTTATTGGATGTTGTATCTGTCCTCAATTAATGGCAAGATTAGATAATATTCGACGAAAACGAATTGCCTCCCGTAGCGTTTAACATAACCTTATTATTTTATGCCATTTTCTGTTTTGATGTCGCTTTACTGGAAGGAGCGGCCGGAGTTTTTGCGCCAAAGTCTGGAGAGCGTCTTTGGCCAGTCGCTTATGCCCGACGAAGTTGTGATGGTCGAGGATGGCCCAGTCGGTGAAGAACTTGAGGCAGTCGTAAGGGAATTTTCGGCAAAACATCCCGAGATGAAAGTCGTAAGACTTCCACAGAACGGAGGCTTGGGACCGGCATTGAACGAGGGTTTGAAACATTGTTCCCACGAACTGGTGGCACGGATGGACACGGATGACATTGCATTGCCGCAACGATTTGAGCGACAAGTCAAGTTTATGGAAGGTCACAAAGACATCGACCTATGCAGCGCATGGATTGAGGAATTCATCAACGACAATCCCGATGAGATTACGTCAATAAGGAAATTACCCGAAACGCCCGAGGAACTTTATGAATACGGAAAACGACGTTGCCCGGTAAATCACCCGGTAGCGATGTTCAGGAAAAGAGCGGTTGAGAAAGCAGGAAGTTATCAACCGCTCTATCTTTTTGAAGACTACTATTTATGGGCCCGGATGCTTGTCGGAGGGGCCAAGATGTATAGCATTCAGGAATCCCTGTTACGGTTCCGGACCTCGGCCGACATGTATAATCGTCGGGGTGGATTGAAATATGCCTTGGCCGAGCGGTCATTATTGTGGAAATTTTATAAACTGGGATATATCGGCTTATTCTCCACCCTCAAAAATATGACAATGCGTTTCATCGTCAGAGTAATGCCCAACAGGCTGAGGTCATTTGTCTACACACATCTGCTTAGATAAATCTATTTGCAAATCTTGATAAAAAACTCAGGCGGGTCATCGGTGAGACGATGACCCGCCTGAGTCTTTTATATAGCTGACTACTGCCGCAAAATGCGGGCGAAGTCGGCGTCGATGCCTGAGGAGGTGGAGAAGTCCCAGAGGGTCAGGCTGCGGAGCTGGTAGTAGTAGTACCAGTAGTTGTAGAGCTGACGGAAGTATTCCTGTCGCGACTGGTCTTTTTTTACCTGCGAGTCGTTGAGGTCGAGGGTCGAGATTTTGCCGATGAGGTAGGTCTCGACGTTGGTGGCGTAGCGTTGCTGCGCTATCTGGTCGGCGCGGGTGGCGAGGGCGACCTGTTGCTGCTGGTTGTTGAAACGCTCGACGAGGATGAAGATGTCCTGATTGAAGTTCATCGTCTCCTGCCGCAGGCGGCTCTCGACAACCTCGCGGTTGCTCTGCGCGACCTTGACCTGACCGCGCCGCTTGCCCCAGTCGAGAATGGGAATCTTGACACCGACCTCGACAACCTGATTGTCTTTCAGCGGGTCATAGGCGTCACCGATCCGGTTGCCGACACCGGTGTAACCCACTTGGGCAAAGAGCGAAATCTGCCGCAGGTCGCCTTTGGCCTTGGCGACGGCATAGTCGGCTTCAAGCTGACGGCGGCGCAGATTTTTGGCAAACTTGTTGTTTTCAAGCGCCTTTTCAAGCGCGAGGTCATAGGTCACGTCGACCTCGGTGATTTTCTCGGGGATCGAGGGGACGATGCTGACATCCTCGCCATAGTCGAGAAAGGCGCGCAGCTGAAACATGTAGCTTTTCATGTCGCTCTCGGCCGACGTGAGCGATGAGCGGGCATCGAGCACGTTGAGCTCCATCTGCAACAGGTCGTTCTCGCTGATCTGCCCCATCTCGCGCTTGGCCTTGGCCACGTCGTAGAGCTTGGTGGCGTTTTCAAGGTTCTGCCGCGCAATCGAGACATTCTCGCGACCTATCAGCAGGTTGAAAAAATAATTGATCGTGGTCATCGCCACCTCCTCGGTCGCGCTCAGGAACTGCGCCTTGGCCTCGTTGTAGCGCACAGGCTCGATGCGGCGGTTCCACTTGATGTTGTTGACTCCGAAGATGGGCTGGTTGAGTTTCAGCGCGACCGGCAGCGACATGTAGCGGTTGGAGATGTTTCCGTCAAACTGGCGTAGAAAATCAAGCGATGTGCTCAGCGACAGCGAGCCGCCGGTCAGCCAAATGTTCTGCGTCACCGCTACCTCGCCCGACATCTGGAGATAGTTGTTGCGCACGAAACTGAACGAGCCGTCCTCGTTCTGATAGGTCGAGGACTCCTTGTAATATCCGGGGATTTTGGCGTTGAAACTGACCTCGGGAAGAAGGTCGGC
>CAMWRO010000069.1 GCA_947176615.1 uncultured Porphyromonadaceae bacterium | reverse complement strand
TGGGGAGCTGGTTGAAGTTCTGGGGCTCGTAGTTGGCTATCTGCTGGCCGTCGACCGAAAGGGTCTGGGTGAAGTAACCGTAACGGTAGAGGAAACCTACAGCGGTCATGTCGACACAGCTGTCAGAAGCCTCCTTGATATAGTCGCCGGCAAGCACTCCGAGGCCGCCCGAATAGATTTTCAGGCAGTTGCAGAGTCCGTATTCCATCGAGAAGTATGATACTGAAGGAATGTCCTTGCGCATCGGCTTGGCCATATATTCTTTGAACGAGTCATACACACGGGCGATGCGGTCCATCATGTCTGAATCAGCCATGATTTCGTCAAGTCGTTCTGACGAGAGCTGCTGAAGCAGGATAACGGGATTTTCGCCGGTTGCGCGCCACAAGTCGGGGTTGAGGTCGCGGAAGAGAGTTTTACCTTCGCTGTTCCACACCCACCACAGGTTGCGGGACAGTGTTTCGAGCGGTTTCAATGCTTCGGGGAGATGGGCCTTGACAGTGATGTCGCGCCACGCGGGAGCATTTGTGTTGCTTACAGGTAGTTTCATGTAATAGGAATTATGTTACTGGTTGATATTGACTTGCTGTTTTTTGCCTGACAGAGCGATTCCGTAGGCGATTTCATAGAATTTGATAAAGTTGGTCCACGATGCCGCATCGGCTGTGGCAATGGCGGCGAGGTGGATTTTGGCAAGCGTCTCGTCGTCGGCACATGTCAGGTATTCTATAGAGTGAGCGATGCTTTCGACAACACCGTCATAGTTGGAATCGTTACGGCCGATGACATTTACGCCACATTCTTCAAAATAATTGTCAAATGCCTGAAGAATCCACTGTCCGAATCCCGAGAGTGACGTGGTGACAGTCGGAACTCCGAAGGCGACGCTTTCAAGCGGGGTGTAACCCCACGGCTCGTAATAGCTCGGGAAGATGGTGGCGTCAGCTCCGATGAGAAGGTCATAATAGCTTTTGTCAAAAATACCGTCGTTGCCGTTGAGGTAGCAGGGGACGTATATCATCGTGACTTCGTCGGTGCTGATTCCGCTGTTCTTGAACCCGATGCCGTGGATGCGGTTGATAACCGGGTCGCTGTCGGGATTGTTGAGCCGGTGGGTGATAACCGGGTCTTCGAGGCGCGATTTGCGTTTCTTGCCCATAGCGGCCTTGAGGTCGGCGCGAGGCTCCTTGGCCCATGCCGGAACCATGACAAACGCGATTACGTTGCGGCGCAGCTTGGTGGAATCAAGACGGTTCATCACATCGAGGAACACGTCGAGTCCCTTGTTGCGGTATTCGCAGCGGCCGCTTGTGATGACGATAAACGAGTCGTCGGCAAATTTCAGGCCTGTCAGCGACGATGCCGCGTTGAGCAGTTTCTCGCGGGCAACGGCGCGTGCCTCGTTGAACTTCTTTGCCGTCGGGGGAACGAAGTCGCGCTCAAATCCGTTGGGGGTCACGACATCGGGGCGGCGTTCAAGCAGTTGCTCGCACTCGATGGCCGTAATCTCGCTGACAGTAGTGAAGCAGTCGGCCTGATGGGCAGCGGCTTTTTCGAGCGAGTGTTTCGCCTCCATGTTAAGCTCGCGGGCCATCTGGTCGCCGTTATAATTTTTCAGATAGTCATAAAGGGGCTTGTTGTTGCCGCAGATGCTGCGGCCGATGCTGGTGGCGTGGGTGGTGAAGACAGTCCCGACATGCGGAAGTTTCCACTTCACATAAAGCAGTCCCATACCGGTGGTCCATTCGTCAAAGTGAGCGATGGTGCGGTCAGTGTCTTTTCCGAGAGTGTTGACAATGCTCTCGATTACGATGCCGGCAGCGTGGGCAAACGCACATCCTTCGTCATAGTCGCCGTAGGCGTGGAGCGAGTCTACTCCGTAGCGGTTCCACATTTCGCCGTAAAATTCATTTTTGACGGCATACATTCCGTCAAATTTTACCAAGACGGCGATGGGGCGTCCCGGAATTTCCCAACGACCCACGCGCACTGAAACGCCCTCGGGCAGCTTGGCTTTCGACGCCCAGCCTGAAAGTCCATGAACGCGACACTCGGTAAACCACGGAGAGGGAGTCTCAGCAGTCCATACGTCCGGGCCGATAAATATGGTTTTGTCCTTGTATAATCTCTGAAGGGTCTTGGCCTTGGTTGACAGCACGGTGTAGATGCCGCCGATTTTGTTACACACTTCCCAGCTTGTTTCAAACAGTCGGTCAAACAGCGGTGTAGCTTCTGGTGTATCCATCATTGTAGATTTTTCATTTCAAGCCGCAAAGATAGTGCTTTTTTTGGAAATATGGAAATAAACTTGACAATGTTAACATGAATGTGACATATTGCAGACATATCGCCACATCCCGGCAGGCAGTTTCCGACCGAAGTGTCCGTTTTCGGTCAAGTGTCCGTTATCGGACATGGTATCGGGAGATACTTGTGTTGATAATCAGCGAGTTAGTGTTTTGGCACGGTTTTTGTTTAATATGAGGGCAAAATAAATTAATGTACATTTATGGACAGAGAGATACCCAAGGCCGAGTTACAGGCCGCAGCCCGCAAACGTTATCTTAAAATAGGTATAAGCGTTATAGCCGTCGTGGCTGCAATCTTTTTCATCACATCTATGCTGCGCTCGGGAGTCAAAGAGCGCGACTTGAAATTCAGCGACGTCGACCGCGGAACTATCGAGACTTCGGTCAACGCATCGGGAAAAGTTGTCCCGGCTTTTGAGGAGATAATCAATTCTCCCATCAATACGAGCATAGTGGAGGTCTATTGCAAGAGCGGCGACAGTGTCAGCGTCGGGACTCCCCTGTTACGCCTCGACCTGCAGAGCACCGAGACCGAGATGAACAAGCTCAACGACCAGTTGCAGATGAAGCATCTCGAACTGGAACAGACCCGGCTCAACAACAACACATATCTTGACAACCTCTCGATGCAGGTGAAGGTGAAGGAAATGAGCGTCAACCGTCTTGCCGCCGAGGTCAGCAACGAGCGTCGTCTCGACAGCCTCGGGTCGGGGACAGGCGACAGGGTGCGCGAGGCCGAGTTTGCCTACAATACCGGCGTGCTCGAACTCGCCCAGTTGCGCCAGCAGCTCGCCAACGAGCGTCTTGTCAAGGATGCCGAATACAAGTCAAAGCAGCTTGACCTCAGCATCTATGAGAAAAACCTCGGCGAGATGCGCCGCACTCTTGACGACGCGCAGATTCGCTCGCCGCGTACAGCCACCCTTACCTATATTAATAATGAGATAGGCAGCCGCATCAATCAGGGAGAACGCGTGGCCGTTATCAGTGACCTCAGCCATTTCCGCGTGGATGCCGAGATTGCCGACAGCTATGGCGAGCGTGTCGCTGTCGGGGCCAATGCCAATGTCAAGGTAGGCCGCGAGGTACTTAAAGGGCATGTCTCCAATGTCACGCCCCTTTCCAAGAACGGAGTGATTTCATTCACCGTCGTTCTTGACCGTGACGACTACCCGAGACTTCGCTCGGGACTGAAAACCGACGTGTATGTCATGTGTGACGTGAAGGAGGAAGTGGTGCGCATCAAAAACGGCTCCTACTATCTCGGCCCCGGAAGCTATGAGCTGTTCATCGTCAACGGTGAAGACGAGCTTGTCAAGCGCAAGGTCAAGCTCGGTGACAGCAACTATGAATGGGTCGAGGTGACCGACGGCCTTTCCCCCGGCGACCGCGTCGTCATCAACGATATGAGTGACTATAAAAATTCCAAGAGACTGAAACTGAAAAAGTAATTTAGAAACTAAAAATCAATAAAATGGACATGATTAAACTTAGCGGAGTCAACAAAATCTACCGCACCAACGAGATTGAGACACAGGCACTCGAAAACGTTAACATCGAGATTGAAAAAGGGACATTTGTCAGCATTATGGGCCCTTCGGGTTGCGGCAAGTCGACACTGTTGAACATAGTCGGCCTTCTCGACACCCCCACTTCGGGCAGGGTCGAAATCGCCGGAATCGACACCGCCGGTCTGAAAGACAGCGAGCAGGCCGCGTTCCGCAACAAGAATCTCGGATTCGTGTTCCAGAGTTTCCACCTGATTCCGTCGCTTAACGTGACCGACAATATCGAGCTGCCGCTCATCTACCGCAGCGGGGTCAGCGACAGCGAGCGCAAGCGTCTCGTGCGCGAGGTCCTTGAACGTGTCGGTCTCACTCACCGCTCCCGTCACATGCCGTCGCAGCTTTCGGGCGGTCAGTGCCAGCGTGTCGCCATCGCCCGCGCCATCGTGGGAAATCCCGAGATAATACTTGCCGACGAACCTACCGGTAATCTTGACTCCAAGATGGGAGCCGAGGTAATGGACCTCCTGCACCGCCTCAACAAGGAAGACGGCCGCACAATCGTGATGGTAACCCACAACGAGGAACAAGCCAAGCAGACTGACCGCATCATCCGTTTCTTTGACGGTCGGCAGATTGGATAAATGCAGATTTTCTGACAAGCGCAATGAAGACTTTCTTTCGTCAGCTCGTCAGCCTTCTCACAGGCAATCCGCTCCACTCGGCGATAATCATTGTCGGCACGGCGGTCACGATTGCCTTTGTGATGGTCGTGACGATGATTTATAATTTCCGTACCGCCGACATCGCTCCCGAGAGTGACCGCAGCCGTCTTGTGCATCTCGGCACCGGCCACATCGAGCGCGCCAACGGCACGGAACATTCAGGCGGGATGGCCAAAGTCCCGTTTGACGCTCTTTTTGTCGATCTTCCCGGTGTCGAGGATGTGACGTGGAGTTCCTATCTCCAGTCAGTGCCGTTTGCCATGAGTCGCGATGACCGTCAGTTGCGCCTGTTCTGCAAAGAGGTTCCGGCTGAGTGGTTCAGGTTTTTCGACTACACGTTTGTGGCCGGAAAACCGTTTGAGACTGCCGGGACAAGCGAGGAGGTGACCGAGGCGGTCATCAGCGAGACCGCGGCGAGAAAACTGGCCAAGGATGAACCCGGAAATATTGTCGGGAAGACTATATATTGCAATTTCAAGCCGGTAACGGTAAGAGGTGTCTACAAGGATGTCAGCCCTGTGTTTCAGTCGGCCTATTCCGACGTGCTCCTGCCGTTCCGCTACGACGGACTTCCCCGTTCCCACGACGGATTGATGGGAAACCGTCTCGGGTTGCTGAAACTTGCTCCCGGGACTGAGCTTGACGATGTGATTGCCGAGGTCGACCGGCGTGAGAAAATATTCAATTCCCAAGGACGCGACTATGTCTTCCACATGAATGCTTATTATGACCACACCAATTTTACATTTTTCCGAGACACGATGATAAATCCCCGCATGGTTTACGCGCTTCTTGTCGCTGTGCTCCTCCTTGTCCCCGCTATCGGCATTGCCGGACTGGTCAACGCGCAGATGCAGTCGCGTTACAGCGAAATGGCAATCCGCAAGACCTACGGGGCCACCAACGCGTCGATTATCCGCCGGCTGTTCATGGAAAACCTTGTCTCGACCCTTGTCGGAGCCGTGGCGGGTTATGTGATTGCAGCAATCGTGGTCATTGCAGGGCGTTCATGGATGTTTGGCGGGGTTATAGGCGATGTTACCATCGGGGGCGGCTTGCTGCTCAATCCGTTGACATTGCTTTACGCGACACTGGCATGCCTCGTGCTGACCACTGTCATCAGCCTGATACCCGCGCGCCGCGCCGTCACTCAGAAAATTTACATTACACTGAAAGGAGAGG
The DNA here is from genome assembly GCA_947176615.1 of uncultured Porphyromonadaceae bacterium. Taxonomy (GTDB): domain Bacteria; phylum Bacteroidota; class Bacteroidia; order Bacteroidales; family Muribaculaceae; genus Duncaniella. Next base: position 5,265 of record CAMWRO010000069.1, on the reverse strand, counting down.
AATAGGATGTTGCGACAGTTATTTCATCAGATGTGGTTTCAGCGTCGCGCCAACGCGTGGATATGGTGCGTGCTCGTTATAGTCGGTATCCTGCTGTGGTATGCCCTTGACATCCTCTATAATTACGAGGTGCAGGGCAGCAGGCCGCTCGGTTTTAACCCCGACGGGGTATATTCGGTGGAGTTCCGCTACAATTGGACCAAGCCGGGACAGGAAGAGGTGAGTCAGGACTGGCTGACTGACTATAATCTTCTCAAGGACTATCCCGAGGTGGCCGAGGCGGGGTACTTTGTCGGTGATGCGCCGTTCAGCGACCGCCGCATGTTTGAAGGATATTGCTCGGTCAGCGACTCGGGGCGGATTGTGTCGACATTTGTGCGCTATGTGTCCCCGTCGTTCTTCAATGTCATGGAAATCAAGCCGCTTTACGGGGCGATTGACCGTGACGAGTGGATGGGGAGCGTGTCGCCGGTGCCTGTTGTCGTTACCGAGGATTTTGCCGACTCTCTTTTTACCCGCCCGGCCGATGCCGTCGGTCAGCGGCTTTATAATCCCTACGAGTTGCAGAACGGTTACAACAATACCTATAAAGTCAGTGCCGTCATTCCGCGGGAGAAAACTGAACGCTATGGGGCATATGTCCCGATGGTCTATATCCCGGCGCGCGGACAGCAGTTTGACTGGAGCACATTTGTCATCAAGGCCAAGGATGACTGCCGGGCCGGATTCAGTGAGCGTTTCATGGATAATATGGGTCCGCAGCTTGAACGCGGGGTGCTTTATCTGCTCGGTGCCACGTCGTGGAACGACATGCGCGACGACTATGACCTGTCGTCGGGCACGGTCAGCTATCTCAATATCACCCGTGGCATAATTGGGTTCTTTGTGTTCACCGTGTTCCTGATAATTTTCGGGACATTCATGATGCGCACCCGTCGTCGCCGCAAGGAGATTGCAGTGCGCATGGCGATGGGATGCTCCCGGCGCGGCATCATGGGCTATCTTCTTGCCGAGGGAACCGTGCTGCTGGTGGCGGCCCTCCTGCCCGCACTGCTCGTGTGCGGCCTGCTTGCCCGTTATGACATGACGGTGAACACTCTGATGCAGATGGATCTGACACGGTTTGTCGTGTGTTTCCTCGCTGCCTCGGTCGTGCTTTTTCTCATCATTACAATTGCGATTTATCCCGCTGCCCGTCGGGCAATGAAGATTGACCCTGCGGTCGCGATAAAAGATGAATGATATGAAACATCTGTTTAAACAAGTGATTTACGACATGAAGGCTCAGCCGGTGCTGGGTATCGTGTCGATAATAGGCACCGCGCTTGCCATCATGCTTATCATGGTCGTGGTCATGATTCAGCAGACGCGCATCGCCCCGTATGCCCCCGAGAGCAACCGCGACCGTTTCCTTTATACCAACGGTTTTATGGTCCGTAGCGAGGACGGGCGCATGGCATGCAGCTCGCGTCACTCACTGCTTGCCTTGCAGGAACTTTACGGAAATCTTGAAACACCGGAGCGCGTGACGATATTCGATTCATCGTTTGCCGACAAAGAGGTATCAGTCGACGGTGTCGCGCCATTTATGATTGACACCCGCACCACCGACGAGGAGTACTGGCGCGTGTTTGACCATACGTTTGTCGACGGTCATCCCTATACCGCAGCCGATGCAACGGTAAAACCGCCGGTGGTGGTTATTACCGAGAGTGTGTCACGCAGGCTTTTCGGCACAGAGAAGTCGGCGGGGCGGGAATTTCTCTGTCATCAGTGGCCCATGAAGGTGTGTGGCGTGGTGAAGGATGTAAGTCCTGTGATGGGAATGAGTTATGCCCAGTTATGGTCTCCGATTAATCCCGATCAGATTAACCAAGACAGGACAAAGGAGTTGAGCAGTCGTTATTTTGGATCTTTCGATGCAGTGATATTGCTGAAAGACAAGAATGACATGGATGCTGCCCGGAAAGAGATTGCATCCCGTTTGGCGACATTTGACGCGCAGTTTGTCGGTTCCGGTAACAAGCGCGATACATACGGGGTGCTCGATCAGGAGGAGTTTTCACTGGATCCCGGGACAAATCAAGAACCCGATGTTGCCGGAACCCGCCGGCTTTACTATGCGGTCTATCTGATATTGCTTCTCGTGCCGGCAATCAACCTGTCAAGCATGACGCATAGCCGTCTGCGCCGCCGTCGTCACGAGATAGGGGTGAGGCGCGCATTCGGGGCGACCCGTAACTCGGTACTCGGCGGTATTCTTGCCGAGAATCTTGTGGTGACATTTGTGGGCGGCCTTGTCGGGCTGATTCTCAGTCTTTCTTTTGCCTATCTTTTTGCCGATGCAATTTTTGACGCTTGGCGCGGGTGGAATACCCCGTCGATTGAGTTGGGGGTATCGGGCGCGATGCTTTTCCGCTGGCCGGTATTCGGTCTTGCTCTCTTGGCATCCTTCATCCTCAACCTGTTGAGCGCGGGTATTCCCGCGTGGCGTGCGTCGCGTGTCAACCCGGTCGAGGCAATCAACAACAATGAAAAATAACGCGCAGCCATGAATGGAAAACTCTTTACACAGATGAAAAACGAATGGAAGTCCAACGTAGGACTTGCCGTCGAACTGTTTATCGTGTCGGTCGTACTGTGGTTTATCGCCGATACTCTCTATGGCTCGCTTGTCTATAAGGTCGAGCCGACCGGCTCGGACATCGAGCATGTCTACCAGCTCAAAGTCGATTTCCTCGGGGAAGACCATCCGCGCTATGTCGAAAACAGCAGCAGTGCCGATGACCTGCGTGAACTTCTCGCCCGGCTTCGCCGCCATCCCGGCATCGAGGCCGCCGCTGTAGCGCAGGTGGGCGCGGCCCCTTACAGCCGCAGCGGTTCATGGAGCGGTGTAGAGGTTCTTGTCGCTCCCGGTGATACGGCTGTTTTCGGTGTAAACGGGGAGCTTTCGATACGCACTGTTACAATTACCCCCGAGTTTCCGCGTGTGTTCAGGATGAAGGGCGTGCGCGGCGAGACCCCCGAGCAGTTGGGCGAGATTATAGCCCGCGGCGAGGTCATTGCGGGTGTGAATATCCACACGTCGGTGGATTCGGCTCATGCCGGCGGCAATGCGCTCGACTTCATCGGCAAACCGTATTTGCGATACAACTATGACGGCAGCATAGCTCATCTGCGTCTCGGCGCGCTTGTCGAGGATGTCAAGCGGAGCGACTATGAGCCTCTTGCAGTCAGCGGTTATCTCGCGTGGCCGATGCAGGAGAGTGACGATGATGCAATGGACGGTTACAACGAGATTCTTATCCGCGTCACCGAGGCTGCCGACGGCAGGGAGTTTGTCAAGAACTTCCGAGAAAATATGGCGACCGAGTTTTCGATAGGCAATCTTTATGTGAACGACCTTGTGTCGATGGCCTCTATCCGTGGCAGTTATCTCGCCGAGCGGGACAAGATTGTCATGCGTCTTATCCTTGTAGTGGGATTCCTTCTCGTCAACGTGTTTCTCGGTCTTCTCGGGACATTCTGGTTCCGCACACGCCGCCGCACGTCGGAGATTGCCGTGCGCATGGTCAACGGTGCCACTCGCGGCTCGATTTTCCGCCGGCTTGTCTCGGAAGGGATGATTCTACTGCTGATTGTAACACCGCTCGCCATTCTGACCGACTGGCTCATCCGTTACAACAATCTTGTGATAAGCAATGAGCATGACTATTTCAGCTATGGCCGCTTGTGGTTCTGCATCGGCGTGGTATTCGCGCTGATGGCGCTGATGATAGTAGCGGGAACATGCCTCCCGGCTCTCGCTGCGACGAAAGTTCAACCCGCCATTGCTCTCCATGATGAATAAATCTATCTATTAGCTAAATCCAACAACACTACGATAAATGGCAAGTTTATTAAAACAATGTTTCAACGAGATGCGGCAGCAGCCTGCCGTCAGTGCCGTGACCATCATCGGTACTTCGCTCGCTATCTTCCTGATAATGGTGATGGTGATGATACAGCAAGTCAAGGTTGCGCCGTTTGCCCCAGAGAGCGGGCGTGACCGCATGTTGCATGTCGGTTTTATGTCGATAACCAACAAGGACTGGGGCGACACCGGTGTCGGTGACGCTAACAATACCTCCAACGGACCGATGTCATATCAGACGGCTGTCGAATGTTTCGGCAACCTGACGATTCCCGAGGCGGTCTCGATATACAGCTCGGGATGTCAGGCGGCATCAGTGGCGCTTCCCAATTCGGTTACATTCACCGCCGACTGTCTTGGCACAGACGAAAAGTTTTGGAAAGTGTTTGATTTCACGTTTCTGAACGGTAAACCGTGGGACAAGGCGACCTTTGACGCCGGTATCCCCGTGGCGGTGATTGACGAGAATGTGGCGCGGCGGCTTTTCGGCTCGACCGAGGTCTCCGGCAGGGAACTATTGATTGACAATGCCCCGTTCAAAGTCGCCGGGGTGGTAAAACCGGTCTCGACGCTTGCCCGCAAGGCATACGCGCAGGTGTGGACTTCGTTGAAAGCCGGAAACATAATTAACAATACATGGTGTTCCTATATGGGCGGGTGCTCAGCGACAATCCTTGCCCGCGACCGTGCCGATTTTCCCGAAATCCGCGCCGAGGTTGAGCGGCTTGGGAAAGATTTCAACCGCACTATCGGTGAGGCCGGATGGAGGCTGATTTACCGCAACCGCCCCTATGATCAAGAGAAGGAAGCAATTGCATTTTCGGCAAATCTCGAACCTGATGTCGAGCAGGCGCGTCACCGCCGCTGGATGACCTATCTGATTCTTCTGCTTGTCCCGGCTGTCAATCTGTCGAGCATGACCCACAGCCGTCTGCGTCAGCGTGTCAGCGAGATTGCAATCCGCCGTGCTTTTGGAGCCACGCGCATGAGGACGATTTTCAATATCGTCACCGAGAACCTTATTGTGACGCTGATAGCGGGTGTCATAGGGTTGTTGCTTAGCGTTGTCGTTGCATTCTTTTTCAACGATATGTTGTTCAGTCAGGAATATACCTTTACACTCGTCAAGCCCAAGGTTGATTTAGGAATGCTGATACAGTGGTCGACCTTCGGTCTTGCGCTCGGATTCTGTTTCATTCTCAATCTGCTGTCGAGCGGCATTCCTGCAATTCAGGCTGCCCGCATCGGTCTCGTAAATGCTCTGCGAGGCTCTCAGAAGTAACAAGTATAAACAACCAAGAGGTTGTTTAAAAACAAATGTGAATCCAAAGCCCGTTTACACGAGTCGGATT
>CAMWRO010000068.1 GCA_947176615.1 uncultured Porphyromonadaceae bacterium | reverse complement strand
TCGGTCACATAGCTACAGCTATGCTCCCTCGATTCATGACAAAATCCGACTCGTGTAAACGGGCTTTGGATTTAACAGTTGTTATGAAACACCCTCTTAGATTGCGTCAAGGAATGTCACGATGGCTTCGCGGTCTTCGCGGGGAAGGGCGCGGAACTTCTCGACAGTGTGGCGCGCGTCGCTCTGAGGCGATACGCCGTGCCACATGACGGCCTCTATCGCATTGCGGGCACGGCAGTCGTGGAGACGGTCGGCTGTGGCGGCTCCGGTGACTTTCTGATGCAGACCGCGTGCCCATAGCGGTGCGGTGCGGCACCATCCGGTGCGAATGTCGTTGGTCATGTGGAGCTTGTGCTGTACCATGTCAGTGTAAGGCCATATAGTCTGGTGGGGGTAGCGCGGCATCTCGCCGCCACGGAAGAAATTGGCCGGGTCGCGCACAATATCGTCGCCGGTTTTCCATGAGGGGCGGTGGCAGTAGGCACATCCGATTTCCTCAAAGAGTTTCTTTCCACGGGCCACCTCGGGGTTGTCGATGTCACGCACGGCAGGCACGGCCAGTCCGCGGTGCCACACCATCAGGTCGGTATATTCCTCGTCGGTCATTTCGACGGGAAGTTCCTTGGAGGTCAGGTAGGCTTTGATGCGGTTTTCCATCGAGCCGTTCCACCACTCGTCATGGGTCCTGTCGGGGTCTATACGGGCGATATATTCGTCAAATCCGGCTTGAACGTCAGGGTCTTTGGATGAATATTCGGCATAGGTTCCGGCACCGTCGAGATAGTGGTAGCGGCGGTCGCTGCGGGTGACATTGGTGATGTTCCAGATTGCGTTGGCCCCGGCGGCATCCATCAGCGGGCCGCGTGACAGCGCGTAGGTAAACCGGCGCGGATATTTGGTGCCGTCGCCTTGGAGCGAGTTGGCATACATGCCGGTCCATTCCCCGTTTTTGAAAATTGCCGGGTTGAGGCCGTTCTGCATGTATCCGTCGCGTTCCTCTTGCTGATACTGTGCCTTGAGGTCGGCATCGTCGATTGCGTCGAGCAGCCCCGAGCCGTAGATGCCTATGGTGCTTTCGAGTTTCACGGCGTAATCCTCGGGCAGTTCGTAGCCTTGGTTTACCACATAGATGGCATCGCGCGGCATGGTCACCTCGGGATAAATCAGCTCGTAGGTCTCCCCGTCGGGGAACTTGTTGCCCCATTCGTCGACCTGAGTGTGCCACGAAACCTTTATTTTGCTCTCGTCAAGCGGAGCCTTGAATGGAGCGACCGCATGGCTCTGAGGCATACCGGCAAGCCAAGAAACGTAGGCTTCGGTCGCGGGATTGTAGACAACGAGAAGACATCCGTTGCCTATTTCGCCCGTGTTGAAACTGCCCTCCTCGACACGCTTTCCGTGGCCGTAGCCGGGATGGCAGTGGATACACGAGGAGCGGATGTAGACGGGCCCGAGGCCGTGGCGCACCCCCGAGGCATTGGTCATGAACGGTTTTTCAAAAAGTGCCTCCCCGTTCTTGAACGACCTGAAAAGTCCGGCATTTTCTACCGCGGGGGCAGGCTGCTCAAGCGCGTCGGAGGTGGCGAGGTAGGAGGTCCCGAGCTGTCCGCCCGCATAGTACCACTCGGGAAGTTCCTCGGGGTCAGTGGTATCGGTGATTCTGTTGTCGTCGTCACTGCATGCCGCCGTGGCCGTTGCGAGCAACGTTCCGGCAACGAGTAGGGAAATCTGTTTCTTCATGACGGGGGGATGGTTATCGGTTTCTTACAATTTCGGCATGAACTTCGTCGATTACTTTGACAAGGTCAGTGCCCACGACTTTCACGGCGTTTTCAGCCTCGATTCCGGTCGCAGTCTTGGTGAAAGGCTCGGGGATGGCACGGATTGCGGTGATGGCGTCGTCGATGGCCTTGAGCATCTTGGCATCGAGGTCGGGATTGACGCTTTTCACATAGTCAGAGATGGATGCGTCACCGTCGACTGAACCGCAGTAAGAGTTGCGGATAGAGATGATGTTGTCAGCAAAGTCCTCGATAGAGTTGAGGCTGTAAGGTGACTCGATATAGTTCTTGTCCTCGTCGCTTGAACCCTGATGGGGACGGCCGATTTTGGTGTTGCCTACCTCGTCGGCGATAGTGTTGCAGCCCGAGATGATTTCCTCGGCCACAGCTTGGAATGTCTTGAATCGCGAGCCTGCCTGACGGGCATTTTTCATTTCCCATCCATAGTCTTCGCCATAGTCGAGGTCGGCATCTTCGAGGATGGCCTGTTTCTCGGCAGGGATATTGTCGGTTCCGGCCCAGCATGCTTCGAGACACACGCACTGGTTGCGCAGGTCCTCAGCAACCGTGACGAGATAGACAAGCTCCTCGGGAGTGTAGTCGGTCGAATGGGGAAGTGATGAGTTTTCGTCGCTGCTGAGCTCAAAAAGCACATATTCTATCGAGTGGAACCCAAGAAGGCCGTACCCTCCGTTGTTGTCGATGTTCCATGCCTTGCCGGCGCGGATGTCGCGGAGCAGGTCGTCCATCGCGGCACGGTCGAGAGGCCACGAGTCGATGTGAGGGTCAATATTGTGGTTGGTGGCGGGACCGAAAAGGAATGCCTCGCTCAGCTCCCAGTTTTTACGCGACTTTTTCCACGCGTCTCCGGCCGCAGTAATGTCGGCGGTGGTCAGAGTCCCGGCGGCATGTTTCTGTTGAATTGTCTCGCAGAGGTCATAAAGCTCGATTGCAGCGTCGGCCATTGCCCCGTAGGTTGGGAGGACAGTGTTGTCAATATAGCACTCGGCCGCATTTTTCAGAGACTGTTCTTTGACCGAGAGTTCGTCAACGACCGGGCCGTCATTGTTGTCATCACTGCATGAGGTGAAAATACTGCCGGCAGCAACAAATGCCGCAATAAGGAATGGATTGTAAAATTTCATGTTAAATCGTTTATTTATTATTTGTTATTTGCAATCTGTTATTTGTTGTTTGTCTCAAAGAAACCATCCCGAGTAGGCGATGCCTATTGAGACCGATGGCTCGTTGTTGTAAGGTGATTTGAGCAATCCGATGGAATATTCACCTTTTATCACGATGTCGCGGATGGGGAAGTAGTTGACACCGGCCGAAATAGTGTTGCGCGAAGTCCACTTCAATGCGCGGCTCCCTTCCTCCATCCTGTACATGGAGTTGTAGTAGTCCCACATTCCGAAAATATAGAACTTCTGATTTTTCGCAGTCAGCGACCGGGAGAGGCCGAAGATGTTGTAACCCACTTCCACCCCGGCGGCTGTGGCTGCCGATGCGACGGTCTGGTGCTTGGAAGGGGAATCCTGACGCATTGCCATGTTGAACGCCGTGATTTTGGCCGCGTCGCTGAGATGGCCGTAGTCATAGTGGCCTCGGGCGAGGAAATTATACCCTTTATAGGTGAAATCGGCCGATAGGATTGCGACAGTGCCAGTCACTCCCTTGAATTTGTCACCGTCAGTCGGGGAGAGGTTGTTGCGGAAACTGTTGCCGATGTATCCGCTGACACCGATGCGGAGTCCCGGCAGCGAGTAGTTGTCGATTCTGACGGCCCCGGCATAGCTGTTGGCTATCTTGAACTCATAGGGTGATGCCGAGCCATATTTTATCCACGAACTGCTGCCGAAACGCTCGCTGTCGAGACCCGGCAAGAACATCGCCTCGTAACGCCATGCCCCGGCGCGGCCCCACAGGCTGATACCGGTCTCGTGCCATGTGCAGGGCATGATGGTGTTTTCGCCTTGCGGACGGTAGACACCGAAAAACTCGGTGGGAAGGTGGTGGGCATTGGTGTATCCGACCGGGACAACCATGTGGCCCACGCGCAGGTTCAACTGCGGCATGAACGATTTCTGAATCCAGAACTGTTCAAGCGCGACCTCGCCGCCGCGCTCGATTTCGCTCTCATACTCGCCTCCTTCTTCCTCCTCGATTTCGACCGCGCTCTCGGTGCCGCCGTGTTCAAATTCAATCTCGGAACCCATCGTCCAGCCGTTGCCGAAGTCATAACCGAGGAAAATAACGACGTGGGGAAGGTCAAAGCGTCCGTGGCCCTCGTTACGGTATTTTCCGGGAGTGGTATACCGCAGATATTTGTCACTGTAGAAATTGCGTGTCATTACGGCCTCGCCGTAACCTCCGACACTCAGACGGTTGCGGAACGACCGTGACTGCGTGGCTGTTGAATCGGGCGATGTCGCTGATGCGCCGAGCGCGATTCCGGCCATAAACACGGTTGTAAAAAAGGTTTTTAACATAGATTTTTTGATTGATTTTTTCTGTGTGCAAAGTTAGATTGATGCGTTTTATGCCACAATCGCAAGATTTTAGCAAATTATAACCGTTTAAGGTTAGCTATTTTTAACCTTTATCTACCCTGTTTTACTTAAAAATACCCAAAAGTAGTGATGATGGTCAAATGATTAATTTTGTAATTTTGCATACTGAATAATCATGTTTAATACATAATTTAGAATGGCGGTGTTTTATACAGAGACAAGCAAGATGAGCGACCTTATATGTGACGAACCTGCACTGTTGCAGATGATGTGTCGTTTCGGCATACCGCTCGGGGTAGGAGAGAAAAGTGTCGCCGAAGTGTGTGGCAAGGCCGGGGTTCATACTGAAACTTTCCTTGCCGCCGCTAACTTTACCAAGTATGGTTCTGACGCGGCCGATTATTTTGCCGACAAGGTGTCGGTAGAGGCGTTGGTCTCATATCTGAAACAGGCCCACAATTATTTTCTCGATTTTCAACTGCCCGCCATCCGCCGCAAGTTGCTTGAGGCCATCGTGTGCAGCAACAAGAATGACGTAAACGAGGTTTCCTACCTGATTCTTAAATTTTATGACGAATACATGGGGGAAGTGCGCCGTCACATGCAGCATGAGAACCGCAACATTTTTACTTACGTCGAGGACTTGTTGAAAGGCGTGCGGCGCGCCGATTTTGAAATAGCGCGGTTTGCCCGCTCCCATGTGGGTATCGACAAGAAACTTCAGGAACTGAAAAATATCATAATAAAGTATTATACACCGGGCGATTCAGCCGACTTGCTGAATACCGTGCTCTTTGACATATTCATCTGTGAAGATGACCTGCGGCGTCATTGCGAGGTCGAGGACAAGTTGTTTGTCCCTGCCGTGATGAGGCTTGAAGCATCGGTTGACTCGGTAACACCTGCGGTCGAGAACGTGGCCAAGAGTCCCGACAATGTCTCGGAACGCGAAAAAGAGATAATAGGCTGCATCGTCTGCGGACTGACCAACAAGGAGATTGCCGACAAGCTGAACATCAGCGTAAACACTGTGCTGACCCACCGCAAAAACATTTCACGCAAGCTCAACATCCATTCGGTCAGCGGTCTTACAATCTATGCCATTGTCAACTCCATTGTAGACATCGCGCAAGTCAAGGTGCAGTGATAAGAAAAAAATGTAGTGTCGGTTATACAAATTTTCGTATCTTTGTGTTTTGTATCTAACCTGCATTTCTGATTTTTCTGTGAAATTTATTAAAGTTGAATCTTTATCATCGGTCGCTCCCGGGATAGAGCGGCTGTATATCGATAGTTTTCCGCCCGAGGAACGCCGTCCGTGGGAGGATGTTTTATCTCTTGTTGACCATAATCCGCAGTTTGAAATGCTGGAGGTAGTCAGCGAGGATTCGGTAGTCGGTTTTATAACGCTGTGGCATCTCGGGCCGGTGGTTTATGGCGAACACTTTGCCATTGACCCTTCGCGTCGCGGAGGGGGACTCGGCGGAAAGGTGGTCGAGGCGGTAATCGAGCGTCTTGGCGCCACGCCGTGGGTTATCGAGGTCGAGCCGCCGGGAATGACACCCGAGGCCGGACGGCGCATAGGTTTCTACACGCGTCACGGGATGATTCTGCACGACGGTTTCCGTTATATCCAGCCTTCCTACGGACCGGGACTCCCGCCGGTCGAGCTTAAACTGATGACTTCGCGCGGTGACGTGAATCTCGACGAGGCAACCCGCCTGATTCACAGGAATGTTTATAATTCTTAGAAAATTATGTATATTATTGCTGACAGTTCTACAGCCCGCACTGACTGGGTTCTCGTCGACGGCGACACCGTCGTTGCGAGCGCGGTCACTCGTGGTCTGAATCCATATTATCAGACGCGACGCGAAATCAGTCACGCGGTGCGTCTGGAACTCCCCTCGGTGTTTTTCGCCGGAAAGAGGCGTCATGTCTATTTTTATGGTGCGGGATGCGGGACTCCCGATACCCGCAAGGCTGTCGAGGCATCTCTCGTGGCCCAGTTCAAGGCTCCCGTGACTGTCGAGGGAAACATGCTCGGGGCGGCGCGCGGACTCTTTGTCGATTCGCCCGGAATCGCATGTATCATAGGAACCGGTTCCAACTCGTGTCTTTATGACGGGAACAACATCGTGGAGCATGTCAAGTCGCTCGGCTTTATACTCGGTGACGAGGGGAGCGGGGCCGACATAGGGAAAAAGTTTGTCGGGGACTGTCTGCGGCAGCTTGCCCCCGAGCCTATCCGAACCAAGTTTTACAGGCACATCGGTGTGAGTCCGTCTGAATTGCTTGATAATATATACATGGATCCGTTTCCCAACCGCACTTTGGCCGAGTACACCACCTTCCTTGCGTCGCAGATTTATGACGAGTATGTCTATCAGCTTGTCTATGACTGCATAATGTCGTTTTTCAAGCGCATTCTTGCCTCGTATGACTACCGCTCTCAGGTTATAAGCGTGGTCGGCGGAACTGCCTGCCTTTTCAAGGAGGTAATCGAGACGGTGGGGGCGGATTTCGGTGTCAAAATCCACAAAGTGGTTCCCGCCTCGATGCCCGGATTGATTGCCTATCACCGAAAAATGGAGGAAAATAAATGAAGAATATTATATTGGCGGCAGTCTCGCTCCTGACATTGGGCGCCTCGGCTGCTCCGCCGCTGGTCACGCGTGTGGACGCGCCCGAGGCCCCGGCCGGACTTGACGGCGCACACATCGCGCTGTGGCAGAGCCACGGGCGTTACTTCGACTCTAAAGACGACCGGTGGAAGTGGCAGCGCGGAAGACTTTTCGGGACGGTGGAAGACCTTTACCCGCAGGCTTATGTCCTGCCGTTTCTTGTCCCGATGCTTGAAAATGCCGGAGCCAACGTGCTGCTTCCCCGCGAGCGCGACACGTCGACCGTGGAGATAATCGTTGATAACGACGGCCATCGCAGTGCGCATGGCTATCACGAGACCCACGGCAAGGAACGATGGCATGATGTCGATTCCAAACCGGGTTTCGCGCTCAAGCGGGAAACCCTCGGCTATGGTGACAATCCTTTCCGCGACGGCACGGTCCGCATGGTCAAGAGTGTGAACGACGAGCGCAACGCCTCGACGGCTGTATGGAACCCCGAGATTCCCGAGGCGGGGGAGTATGCCGTCTATGTCAGCTATGCCACACTGCCCGGTAGCGCGAGTGACGCGCTTTATCGTGTCAACTCGCTTGCAGGAACCCGCGAGTTTCGTGTCAACCAGCAGATGGGGGGCGGTACATGGGTCTGTCTCGGCACATATCCTTTTGCGGCAGGCCGACAGGAGGAACCTGTCGTGGAGCTTGTCAATGTCTCGGGCGACAAGGGGAGTGTCGTGACCGCCGATGCCGTCAAGATTGGCGGCGGTATGGGAAATGTCGCCCGCGGCGGCAGTGTCAGCGGTTATCCCCGCTTTACCGAGGGGGCGCGCTACTGGCTGCAATGGGCCGGGATGCCGACGTCGGTCTACTCGATTTCGGAGAATGAAAATGATTATGAAGACGACTATAAGTCGCGCGGCCTGTGGGTCAACTACATGGCCGGAGGGTCGGAACGGTTGCCTGACCGCAGTGGTGCCAACGTGCCGATAGACTTGTCGTTTGCTTTTCACACTGATGCCGGGACAACCGATGGATATGACATTTTCGGAACCCTTCCCATCGTCTGCACTGCCGGGGGAAAACTCGGCGACGGCTCGTCGCGCAACCGCTCGCTGCAACTCGCCAACACAGTGACTGCGACATTGATGGATGATATCCGCTCGCAGTGGGAGCCTGACTGGACTCAGCGGAAACTGCGCGACAAAAGTTATCACGAGGCGCGCGAGCCCGAGGTGCCCGCGATGCTGCTCGAACTGATGAGCCATCAGAATCTTGCCGATATGCGCTACGGTCTCGACCCTGCGTTCCGTTTCACCGTGTCAAGAGCCATATATAAAGGTATGCTACGATTCCTCGCGGCCCGCGACGGGCGCGACTATGTGGTTCAGCCGCTGCCGGTCAAGGATTTTGCCATAACGGGGAGCGGCAAGGATTATATCCTGTCGTGGAAACCCACTTCCGACGAGTCGGAGCCTACAGCCAATCCTGATTACTATATCGTCTATGAGCGTGTCGATGACGGGGTGTTTACCGAATATGCGGTCGTCGACGAGAGCTATCTTCCCGTGACGGTGGAGGATGACAAAATATATTCCTACAAGGTTGTCGCCGCCAACAAGGGCGGAACCGGGTTCCCGTCGGAAACATTGTCGTTGTGCAATCGCGGTGGCGGCAAGCCGCAGGTGCTCGTCATCAACGGTTTCACCCGAGTGTCGGGCCCCGATGAGGCTGTGGCGGGGAACCGCACGGGAGGATTTGACTATGCCTCGGACCACGGTGTGCCCTATATCCGCGATATTTCCTATACGGGAGAGCAGACCGAGATGCGCAAGTGGATAGAGTGGACCAGCGATGATTCGCCCGGATTCGGGGCAAGCCGTGCCGACATGGAGACCCGCGTCATGGCCGGAAACACGTTTGATTACCCCGCTGTTCACGGCCGGGCAATCGCGGCAGCCGGTTATTCGTTTGTCTCGACCAGTCTCGGCGGTTATCTCGCCAACGGATATGACAACATAAAGATTGTAGACCTGATTCTCGGCAAGCAGAAAGAGATAAAGACCGGCAGCGGGCGTTTCGGGTCACGTTTCAAGGCTATCCCTGACACGTTGCAACGGCGGTTGTCAGTGCTTGCCGACCGGGGTGGATGCCTGATGGTGTCGGGAGCGTATGTCGCCACCGATTTCTTCGACAACCCTCACAGCTCGGGCACCGACCGTGAGCGTGACCGCCGTTTCGCGTCGAGCATCCTCGGGATGGGGTGGCGCACCGGCAAGGCGACCGACATCGGGAGCGTCAAGGAGGTTAAATCGCGGTTCCCCGAATTTTCAACCGGTACCTACGATTTCAATACCGGGCTTAATGCCGAATGTTATGCCGTGGAGTCACCCGACTCGTTCTACCCCGTCTCACCGGCGGGCGAGGCGGTATTGCGCTATACCGAGAATGACTACATAGCCGCTACGGCCTATGATCCCGGCACTCACCGCGCGGTGACTATGGGTTTCCCGTTTGAGACAATCAAGGGGGAGCGTAACCGTGAAAAGCTGATGGGTCAGATTTTGCAATTCTTTACCGCGTCGGGCCACAAGGCTCCTGTCGTGAAACAGGCTCCGGCAAAGAAAACAACTGCCACGACTTCCAAGAGCAAGAAAAAATCTAAAAAGAAAAAGAGTAAAAAAACATCCAAAAAGAAGAGAAGATGACCGATACAGTATATATAGCCTACCCCGAGGGCGGATTTCCGCTGCTGTCGACGGCACGGATGAGACTGATTGCCGAAGGAGCGCGGGAGTCGGGGTGTGACATGACGCTTATTGTCCTGACCGGCAACGATGTTTCAGTCCCGTCGGCGCGCATGTCGCATGTCCTTAACGAAACCGGCGCTGCTGTGGTTTACAGCGACTTTTTCATGTCAGGAGAGCTGTTGAGGGTCAATGACTACCGCATGGGGTCGGTCAGGGATGACTTTGACTTCGGCCACGCCGTGATGGTCAATACCGCGCTGCTTGTCGAGACTGTCAATGAGATGACCGATGATTATGAGGCTGCGGGATGGTATGACCTGCGGCTTCGGCTGTCGCTGAAAGGAAAGTTGGTACACATTCCCGAGCCGCTTTACGAGGTGAAGGAGCCGCAAGGTGATGGAGTTGACGGCGGTGAGGCGCAGTTTTCCTATGTCGACCCGCGCAACCGCGCGTCGCAGGTCGAGATGGAGCGGGCGTTCACCGCGTGGCTGAAGGCCGCAGGAGGTTATATCCCCTCGTCGGCGCTGGAAAAAGTCGATGTCACTGCCGGAAATTTCCCGGTCGAGGCATCGGTGATTATCCCGGTGCGCAACCGTGTCACGACGGTTGCCGACGCTGTCAGGAGTGCGGCCTCACAGGTGGCAGATTTTACCTATAATATAATTGTGATTGACAATCAGAGTACCGACGGCACAACCGAGCTGCTTGCACAGTTGCAGGATGAGATACCCGATCTGCGGGTAATTAACGTCGGTCAGGATGAGCATTTAGGCATCGGTGGTTGCTGGAACAAGGGAATAAATGCCGGTTTCTGCGGTCGGTTTGCCGTGCAGCTTGACAGCGACGACGTGTATAGCGACGAGACGGTGTTGCAGAGGGTTGTCGACAGATTCCGCGAGGGGGGATACGGGATGGTTGTCGGGAGTTACACTCTGACCGACTTTGACCGCAACGTCATTCCTCCCGGCCTAATCGATCATCGCGAGTGGAGTGACGAAAACGGTCATAACAATGCGTTGCGCATCAACGGACTGGGAGCGCCACGCGCGTTTTTCACTCCCGTAGCACGGGCAATCGGGTTTCCCGATGTCTCCTATGGTGAGGACTATGCGATGGGACTCGCCATTTCGCGCCGTTACCGCCTCGGGCGCATCTATGACTCGCTTTACATGTGCCGCCGGTGGACCGGCAATACCGACCACGCACTGAGCCGCGACCGCGTAAACGTCAATAACAGCTATAAAGACTGGCTGCGCACCGTCGAGTTGCAGGCCCGCATGAATCTTAGAGGTTGTTTAATAACAAATGTTAACCCAAAGTGGTAGCATCTTTCAGTTAA
>CAMWRO010000067.1 GCA_947176615.1 uncultured Porphyromonadaceae bacterium | reverse complement strand
ATGTCGCCGGTGGCATAAAGGACGGCAATTGTCGCGCCCTTGCCTTTGCCCACCGTGTTGATGTCTACTGCCTTGCAGTATTCCGACGGGGTCATATAGACAGGATTGTCCTCGCCGGTGACCTTTTTGATTTTCTCGTCGAGCTGATGGCGGTAAAGGGCGCGGTCGACTATCCCGTGGCTGATATACCAAGGAGTACCCTTTGCAAAGATGAATGAATCGGCCCAACTGTTGACGGTGTCGATGCTGACGTTGCGGCACTCGGCAATCTGTCCGGCTAACTCATTCCAGATGTTTCCGAGATAGAGTTGCTGCTGCTCGCGCGATGCCTCTGACATGCCGTTGAGAAGGAAAGGCTCGACGGCGCTTTTGTAGGTGCCCACCTTAACGACTTGCGCCTCGACACCGATTTTGTCCATCAGGTCCTTGTAGTACAGGGTCGTTGCCGAGAGACCGTGAATGTCAACCTCACCGATGGGGTTGATAAACAAGCTGTCGGCTGCGGCGGCAATCAGATAGTCGCCTTGAACATAGCTGTCAGAGTAGGCATACACCCACTTGTCGGCCGACTTCTTGCGGAAATCCTTCAACGCCTTATAGATAGCCTGACGCTGCGCCATTCCGGCCGATGAACCGGAGCAGTCAATGAGGATTCCGGAAATCTTGTCATCCTCGGCAGCCTTCTCGATTGCCCCGATAATCTCGTTGAGAGACTGAGCCGGTATATCATTGCCCTGCAACTGGGCCATTATATCGACTGGTTCCTGACGGTCATTGATTATGCCGTTGAGCTGGAGATGCAGCACTGTGTTATCCGAAATCTTGACCGAGGTGTCTTTAGAGCCGGAGGCAACGGCGGCCGACAGCACGATAAAGAACCCTACAAAAAGCAACAGGGCCGAAAACCATATCCCGGCCAACGTGCCGAGAAAGCTCATAAAAAACTTTTTCATTAACTTAATGAGTTTGAGATGTCTTAAATTTATCGAACTACAAAGTTAATAAAAAGAGGCGTTATTACAAATTCAGCCGTGAATTAATTGCGACACAGTGACAAAATTATCTGAAATTACTGACAACGGCAACTTCTCGCGATAATAAATCAACGTCAAAAAAAGTCAATATTCTGCTAAAATTTGCACAATAAAAAATTTCATTTTAAATTTGTGCAATCATACCTGACAACTGATTACACCTTAGTCCATTCTCTCTTAATACCGTCAAGACATAATAGCAAAAGTAACCAATGAGCAAGATAATCACTGAAATCACTCCATTATCGGAGAAAGACTGTTTTTATCTGGTAGACAGATACAAGGACCGTTTTACCTACCCGGTGCACCGCCATGAGGAATATGAACTGAACTTCGTGGCCAACTGCAATTCGGCACGTCGCATAGTCGGAGACTCGGTCGAGATTCTGAGCGACTATGATCTTGTTCTTGTGGGAAACGGTATCGAGCACGGGTGGGAACAGCATGAATGCAAAAATGACAAAATCCGCGAAATAACGATACAGTTTTCACGCAACCTGTTCGGAGAAGTGTTTCTCGCCAAGACTCAGCTTGCCTCGATACGCAAAATGCTCGACCAGTCGGCCAACGGCATCGCGTTCAGCCTCCCGAGCATCATGCGCGTCTACAGCCGCCTTGACCGACTGACGGCGACCGAGTCGGGGTTTTATCGCGTAATCGAACTGATGTCGATACTCTACGAGCTTGCCGACGAAAGATACTACCGCACTTTATCAAGCACATCTTTCTCATCAATCAAACCGACCGGCGACAGCAGGCGGGTGCAGAAAGTACAGGAATATATCGAGCATCACTACAAAGAAGCGATACGCCTGAGCGACCTTGCCGAAATCGCCCGAATGACCCCGACCGCTTTCAGCCGCTTTTTCAAGCTCAGAACAGGCCGGTCTATCTCTGACTACCTGATTGACATCCGCCTCGGACACGCCACGCGCGCCCTTGTCGACTCCACGACTTCGATTGCCGAGATATGCTATGAATGCGGATTCAACAATATCTCCAATTTCAACCGCATCTTTAAAAAGAAGAAAGGCAGCTCGCCCAAAGTATTCCGCGACCTTTACCAGCACCACAAGACTGTGGTGTAGGAGAATTGAGAATTGAGAATTGAAAATTGAGAATTTTTCCAATTCTCAATTCCGGCTTGTACTTTTTTACCTCTTTATAGCCATTTCGCGCGGCTTATTTTACTATTAATGCAATAATCTATACCTTCGTATTAAATAACACCAATATTATCAAATACAAAATTTTTCCCATGAAGACGTTTTCTTCTCTGACTCTACTGTTACTGACCCTGCCCATTTCTCTATCATCGTGCGGCTCATCCGACCGCCAAAATGATACTGCCGAGACCGACACGGTCGTGGCAGGAGTGTCTCCTCTCCATGTCGAAGGACGCTATCTGCTTAACGCCGACGGCGACACGGTAGTTCTGACAGGGCCGTCGCTCGGATGGCACGGCAACTGGGGACGATTCTACAACGAGGGCACAATCAAGGCCCTGAAAGAAAAATGGGGTGCCAACGTGACCCGCGCGGCAATCGGCGCACACAAGGCCGGAGACATCACCAAAGCCTACGACCCTGACTCGGCCTACTCGGTCAATCTCGCCTCGACCGTCATCGACGCTGCCATCGCCAATGACATGTACATCATCTGTGACTGGCATTCCCACGACAACACTCTCGACAACGCCAAGGAATTTTTCACCGTCATGACCGAAAAATACGGTGATTCACCCAATGTCATTTACGAAATATGGAACGAGCCGCTCGAAATTCCGTGGCAGGAAGTCAAGGACTATGCCAACGAGCTGATTCCCGTAATCCGTAAAAACGCGCCGTCGTCGGTCATCATCGTCGGCACTCCGCGCTGGGACCAAGAGGTCGACGCAGCGGCCGAGTCTCCGCTCGAATTTGACAACCTCCTCTATTCGCTGCATTTCTATGCCGACACCCACAAAGAGTGGAACCGCTCCAAGGCCGAAAAGGCAATCGAGATGGGACTGCCGCTGATTGTTTCGGAATGCGGCTCCATGAACCACCTCGGCGACGGCGACATCAATTATGAATCGTGGAACGAGTGGATTGATTTTGCCGACAAGAACAAGCTGAGCGTGCTGATGTGGGACATCGCCGACAAAGACGAGACTTGCTCGATGCTCACCCCCGATGCCCCTGACAACGGCATGGAATGGACCGACGCACAGCTCAAACCGTGGGCCAAACTCGCACAGGAAACCATCAAAAAACGCAACGGCCGATGAAATTGCGCAACACTTTGGCCGGAATGGCCCTGCTTGCCGCCCCGGCGCTCTCAGCCGTGGATTTGCCCGATATTTTCAGTGACAACGCCGTCCTGCAACAAAATACCGACGCCCGTCTGTGGGGATGGAGCAAACCGGGCAAAAAAGTGACTGTAACCCCATCATGGGACGGCAAAACCTACACCGTCACAGCCGATAAAAAGACCGGACGGTGGGATGTGGCCGTCAAGACCCCCGCGGCATCGTTCACACCCTATTCCATCACCTTTGACGACGGTGAAAAAGCCACTATTGACAACGTGCTGATAGGCGAGGTGTGGTTCTGCTCGGGACAGTCCAACATGGAGATGCCGTTGCGCGGCTTCTGGACACAACCCATCATGGGGGCGGCGCAGACAATCGCCTATTCGGGCAAATATCCCGGAATCCGCGTGTCCACCGTACCAAAAAAAGGCTCCTACACCCCTCAGGACCGTGTCGAGGGAAAATGGAAGACATCCAATCCTGCCGACGCTCATGAATTTTCGGCCCTCGGCTACCATTTCGCCCAATCGCTGACCGACATTCTCAACGTGCCGGTCGGAATCATCGCCTGTGCCTACGGCGGCTCAAAGGTCGAAGGATGGATTCCGCAGGAAATACTCGACACCTACCCCGGATGGGACATGAACGCCGAGCGCGACTCGACCCTTCAGGAATATGAACGCATCGGTGTGATGTACAACGCCATGCTACACCCCCTCATCGGCTACACCGTCAAGGGATTCCTGTGGAACCAAGGGGAATCCAACGTGGGACGGCACAACGAATACCCCGCCCATCAGAAAGAGATGATCGAGACTTGGCGCAAGCAGTGGGGACAACCCGACGCGCCGTTCTACTTCGTCGAAATGCCGCCGTGGAACTACGGCGACCCGGATGCCGATTATGCCGCCCGGTTCCGCGAGTGCCAGCACCATGCCGCCGGCATCACTCCCAACAGCGGCGTTGTCTGCACGACCGACGTGGTGTTCCCCTACGAGCTTGAAGATGTCCATGCCTCCAACAAGCGCGACATCGGCGAGCGTCTCGCGTTCATGGCCGCCAACCGCACCTATGGCATCAACGGCATACCCGCCACCTACCCCGCTTTCAAGTCAATGGATGTCACCGGCAACAAGGCTGTCCTCCACTTTGACAACGCCGATGCCGGTTTCACCCCCAACGACGTTCTCGAAGGCTTCGAGGTTGCGGGCGAAGACCGCGTGTTCCACCCCGCCGAGGCTACCGAGGACTACGAAACCCGGACCATCGTCGTCACAAGCGACAAAGTGCCCGAAATCAAGGCCGTGCGCTACTGTTTCCGCAACTTTGCGATAGGCAGCGTCAAAGACCTCATGGGGATGCCGCTCGTGCCGTTCCGCACCGACGACTGGGAATAACATAAACACTTCTTACATTATTATTTCTGCAATCAATGAAACTACTACCACTCGCTGCCGCCGCGGTATTGATTGCCGCCTCGTGCAGCAATGGCAAAAATAGCACAACCGCGACTGAGCAAGATGTTAATTTTATCACTGTTAAAAATGGTGAATTTTATGACGGCGACTCAGTCTACCGGTATATCGGAACCAATTTCTGGTATGGCCCGCTGCTGGCCTCCGACGGCTCTTTCGGCAACCGCGAGCGCCTCGCCGCCGAGCTTGACTCGCTCCAAGCCATCGGCATCGACAACCTCCGTGTGCTCGCCGGGGGCGACGGTCCCGACGGCCTCGCTTCACACATCGAACCAAATCTTCAGACCGCGCCGGGCGTGTACAATGACACTATTCTGCGCGGACTCGACTACTTCATAGCCGAGCTTGAAAAGCGAGGCATGAAAGCGGTGATCTATCTCAACAACGCATGGGAATGGAGCGGCGGCTACAGTGCCTATCTCGAATGGGCCGGCCACGGAAAAGCCGTCATACCCTCGGTCGACGGATGGCCCGCCTACATGGACTATGTGAAACAATTCGTTCAAAGCGACTCGGCCAAGACTCTCGCGGCCAACCATGTGCGCAACATCGTCACCCGCACCAACAGTGTCACCGGCCGCCCCTATTCCGAATCGCCCGCCATCATGTCATGGCAGATTGCCAACGAACCGCGAGCTTTCGGCGAAGACAACAAGGAGGCATTTGCCGAGTGGATCGGCGAGACCGCACGGCTCATCAAGTCGCTCGACCCCAACCACTTGGTATCGGTAGGCAGCGAGGGTTCCCACGGCTGTGAGGAAGACATCGAGCTGTGGACCCGCATCCACTCTTTCCCCGAGATTGACTACGGCACAATCCATATCTGGCCCTACAACTGGAGCTGGATCAGCGAGTCGACCGTCACTGACAGCGTCGCGGCCGCCTGCCGCAACACCGATGCCTACATCGATGCCCACCATGCACGCCTGTCCCCGGCTGGCAAGCCCATCGTGCTTGAAGAATTCGGATACCCGCGCGACGGAATGGCGACAGCACCCGGCTCGCCTGTGACCGGACGCGACAGCTATTACAGCCATGTCTTCTCCCAAGTGAGAAACACAGGCAAGATTGCCGGTGTCAACTTCTGGGGATGGGGCGGACTCGCAGTCCCCGCCCACGACACTTGGCAGCACGGCGACGACTACACCGGCGACCCGGCTCAGGAACCGCAGGGACTGAACTCGGTCTTTGCCTGTGACACCACGACAATCGCCATAATCCGCGACGCGGCCAAACGATAACAACGCGTCCGTCCCCACCATTCATGACAGGCAGTATCGCAGTATCCCCGCAATACTGCCTGTCATTGTCACTGACACACTATCTCCCCTGCCGGCAGCCTCGGCAATGCTTCTTCAGCGGCTCTGTATCAACCGTTTCATTAAAATATCACTTTTTAACTCGCCTAAACTTAAAAACAATATCCCGACATTAAATATCCATAAAGTGCAATTAGACGATAAAAAAGTATCACTTTATATTGTATCTTTGCACTACATTTGCAATGTCAATAAAAGCGACCTAACCCGTCTGAATCTGACAAACCTCAACACAGCGCAATGTTCCCTTAAATTATATATCTGACACATATATAATATTACGACCCTAATCATCGATTACCTGAAACATTAATAATCAACAACCAATATTACCTTAAAATTGCATTTAATGAAAAGTAAAATTTTTGACCTGAGATGTCTGCTGACGGCTCTCATGCTGTGTGTCATGCTCACAGCCGTTGCCCAGACTTCAGTGAAAGGCATTGTGCAGGATAAGACGGGTGAGCCCCTTATCGGCGCGACAGTGCAAGAGAAGGGCAATACTGCCAACGGTATCGCCACCGGTCTCGACGGTGATTTCGTGCTTAAAGTGAAATCACCCAACGCAACGCTTTTAGTATCCTATGTCGGGATGAAACCCCAAGAAGTGGCCCTCAACGGCCGCACTGACATCACCGTCACTCTTGAGGAGGATTCCGAAGTCCTCGACGAAGTAGTTGTCGTCGGTTACGGCACGATGAAAAAGAGCGACCTCGCGGGTGCTTCGTCATCTCTCGGCGAAGACGCGATGAAAGGCTCTGTGATCACCAACCTTGACCAGTCGCTCCAAGGCCGTGCCACCGGCGTTCAGGCCGTGGCCACTTCGGGTGCCCCCGGTTCTTCATCTTCTATCCGCGTGCGCGGTCAGGCCACCATCAACGCCAACGCCGAGCCTCTCTACGTCATTGACGGCGTAATCGTTCAGGGCGGCGGAAACTCGGGCAGCGACTTCGGTCTCGGCGACGCCCTCGGCAACGGCAAGGTGTCGACCGTGTCTCCCCTCTCGACAATCAACCCCAGCGACATCGTGTCAATGGAAATCCTCAAGGATGCCTCGGCTACCGCCATCTACGGTGCCCAAGGCTCCAACGGTGTTGTCCTCATCACAACCAAGCGCGGTAAAGCGGGCGAAGCCAAGTTCACCTATGACGGCATGGTTGCCGTTCAGCACCAGAACAAGCGCCTCGACATGATGAACCTGCGCGAATATGCAGGTCTTTACAACGACTATGTATCTCAGGGCTATCAGAAACCCAACGACTGGTACTCTGACCCGTCAATCCTCGGTGTCGGCACCAACTGGCAGGACGCGATGTTCCGCACCGCCCTCCAGAACCAGCACCAGATTTCGGCACAAGGCGGCTCTGACAAGGTGTCATACTATGTATCCGGTTCTTACATGAATCAGGAAGGTACCATCATCGGTTCTGACTTCGAGCGTTTCTCTTTCCGCGCCAACCTTGACGCACAGCTCAAATCTTGGTTGAAACTCGGAATGTCGGCCACTTATGCCGATACCAAGGAAAACCTCAAGCTCGCCGACGGTAATGCCGGTATCGTTTACTACTCGCTGACTTCTCTCCCTGACATACCCATCTATGATGTCGACGGCAACTATGCCACCGTCGTGCGTGAAGGTTATACCAACCCCAACCCCATCGCAATGGCTATGCTCAACCAGATCAAGCTCAACCGTAAGAAACTCTCGGGCAACTTCTTCTTTGACGTGACCCCGATCAAGAACCTCATCTGGCACGCCGAGTTCGGTTACGATGTAAACAACTCAAAGGGTGACCGTTTCAAACCCACTATCGACCTCGGCAACTATGTTCAGGCAACCAACGAAAGCTCTATCCAGAAAAACGACTCATGGTTCTGGCAGCTGAAAAACTACGTCACCTACTCGGGCGAATGGAACAAGCTCAGCTACTCGGCCATGGTGGGTCAGGAATGCTGGGAATCATCCTATAACTGGACCAGCGTCTTTGCCCAGAATCTCCCCTCCAACGAAGTCAACAACCCCGCCCTCGGCAACAAGCCTTCGTTTAATATCGGAACCGGCTACGGCAGCTCGTCGATGGCTTCGTTCTTCACCCGCGAGACCCTTAACTGGGACGGCCGCTACCTCCTGACCTACACCTACCGCTATGACGGTAGCTCCAACTTCGGCCCCGACAACCGCTGGGCAGGCTTCCACTCGGTTGCAGGCGCATGGCGTTTCTCCAACGAGAAGTTCTTCGAATCGCTCACCCCGTGGTTCAACAACGGCAAGCTCCGCTTCGGCTGGGGTCAGACAGGTAACGCCAACATCGGCAGTTATGCATGGGGCACAGCCATGTCTCGCATGCCCTCGGCTCTCGGTCAAGGTTTCCGTCCCGCCAACATCCCCAACACCGGTATCAAGTGGGAGACTCAGGAACAATGGAACGTGGGTCTCGACCTGAACTTCTTCAACAACCGACTCAACTTCGTCTTCGACGCCTACATCAAGTCGTCTAAAGACATGCTCATGTCACTGCAGCTCCCCTCCTACATGGGTACTCAGGGCAACGGGTCGTCGGCACTCGCCGCTCCCAAAGGCAACTATGGCGAAATCGAAAACAAGGGTATTGAAATCGAGGTTACAGGCCGCCCCTTCGTTGGCGACTTTGAATGGGAGACCAATCTCCAGTTCTCGTTCAACCGCAACAAGCTGAAAGCCCTCTCGGGAACCGACGGTGCCAATCTCGTAGGCTACGGCCAGTGGAATGACGTGGTATCGGTTTCGGAAATCGGCAAACCTCTCTACAACTTCTACGGCTATGTTGTCGACGGCGTTTACCGTGACTACGAAGACATCCTCAACTCCCCCAAGGACAAGGCCCATTATCCCTCCGACGGCGTGTTTGACAAGAGCAACACCGTGTGGGTAGGCGACCTCAAATACAAGGACATCAGCGGCCCCGACGGTGTGCCCGACGGTGTTATCGACGAGCATGACCGCACCTCGATCGGCTCTCCGATGCCCGACTTCACCTTCGGCTGGAACAACACCTTCCGTTACAAGGACTTCGACCTGTCAGTGTTCATCAACGGTTCCTATGGCAACGACGTCATGAACTACCTCTCGATCAACCTGACCAACATGAAGTCGGCATGGACCAACCAGCTCAACAGCGTCAACGACCGCGCCCAGCTCGTGCCCATCGACCCCAACAAGGTTTATCCCGCCGGACAATACTGGTACAACGACATCGAGAATGTCCGTGTCTCCAACTGGAAGACCAAGACACCCGCCGCCCGTCTCAACGACCCCAACGACAACGACCGCATCAGCGACCGCTATGTCGAGGACGGCTCCTACATCCGACTGAAAAACATCACCCTCGGATACACCCTGCGCAAGCAGTGGCTCCGCAAGCTCCATCTCGAAAACCTCCGCATCTATTGCAACATTCAGAACCTCTGCACCATCACCGGTTACAAGGGTTATGATCCCGAAGTTGGTGCATCGACTCAGGACTCGTCGGGCCTCGTTTACGGCCTCGACGGCGGACGCTACCCCTCACCCACCGTTTACTCTTTCGGATTAAATGTTTCGTTCTAATCATCAATCCAAAATCTGAAAACAATCAATCATGAATATCATCAAAAATATCAAATATACCACTGCCGTCGCCGCTATCGGTCTCTGCTTCACTTCGTGTGAGGACTTCCTTGACCGTCCTGCCGAAGATAACGAAAACGCCGGTACCTTCTACCAAACCGACGAGCAGTGCTATCAGGGTGTAAACTACCTCTACAACTCCCCTTGGTATGACTTCCAGCGCGGTTTCATAAAGGTGGGCGAGGTGCTTTCGGGCAACATGTTCTGGGGTTCGTCTCCCTACCTGACATTCACCGTCAACGGTACCGACGAAGACCTCGTCAACATGTCCTACTCCCTCTGGGCTGTAATCGGTCACTCCAATACCGTCTACAACTACATCAAGAATGCCGACGGGCCCAGCGAGGCCGTTAAAAACGCCACCTGCGGCGAGGCCCTCACATGGAAGGCTATGGCCTACTTCTATCTCGTCCGCACTTTCGGTGACGTGCCCATCGTCCACGACAACTCGGCCGACATTTCCTCGGGCGACTACAACAAGAAGTTCAAGGTACAGAGCGCCGATGTATATGAGTACACCATCATGACCCTTGAAAAGGCTATGGAACTCCTCCCCAAGTCGGCATCCAAAGGCCGCATCGACTACTACTGTGCCGAGGCGCTTCTTGCCAAAGTCTACCTGACCCGCTCGGGTCTCGGAATGACCGGTACTCGAAACCAAGACGACCTTGACATGGCCGCAAAGCTCGCCAAGGATGTCATCGACAACTCGGGCCGTCATCTTCTCGGAAACTATTCCGACGTGTTCCGTCTCGCCAACAACGAGAATGAGGAATCACTAATCGCATGGCGCTGGAGCGCAGGCCGTGACCCTTGGACTCAGCAGAACACTCTCCAGAGCGACCTCGCGCCTCAGGGTTTTGACGAGTTCGGCGACTGCTGGGGCGGTTACAACGGTCCCTCGGTTGACCTTCAGGATGCTTTCGGCATCGACCTGATCAACACCAACCCCGCCAACCGCATCGACACCGATACCCGCCGCAAGGCCACGATGATGCTCCCCGGCGACAAATATGAGTACTTCTGGACCGACAAGGGCGGTTTCGATCCCCTCCAGTTCTGCTACGACGGCGAGTATGCCAAGGGCACAACCGGTAAATGGGACTCGGCCACAGGCGCGTTCAACGTGAAAAACCTCTACGGAAACGCCTATGACCACGAATCGGCCCTCGGTGTCTCAGCAGGTAACATGTTCAACCAGCTGGCCACACACATTCTCCGTCTCTCCGATGTCTACCTGATTTATGCCGAGGCTGTTCTTGGCAACAACGAGTCAACATCCAATGCCTCTGCTCTCGAAGCCTTCAACGCAGTGCGCGGCCGCGCAATCCCCGGCAGCACTCCCGTGACCTCGATAACATTTGACGACGTGTGGAAAGAACGCCGCCTCGAACTCGCAGGCGAGGGTGACCGCTGGTATGACTATGTGCGTCTCTCCTACTACCGCATGAACGATGCTATCGCCGAAATCAAGAATCAGCGTCGCAACGAGTACTGGAACGTGAACGGTCTTTTCAAGTATTACTACGAAAACGGCGTGTGGGACATCTCCAAGGCTGCCGAGTCGGGCGATGAA